>JAHEJE010000152.1 GCA_024639035.1 Alphaproteobacteria bacterium | reverse complement strand
TCGAGCAACGGCTGCAGAACTGTTTCGACCTTCTCCACTTGCCGGTCCGTATAGTCCAGGCCGACACCGTCAGGACCGGTCAACCGCACGGTAATGAGCCCGCGATCTTCTTCGGGCACCAACTCCTCGCCCAATTTCTCGTAAGTGATGGCCGCGCCGGCGATGATGATCGTGCACATGCCGATCACCGCCAGAGGCACTTTCAGCACGACATCCAAAATTCGCTCGTAGGTGCCGGAGATCAGCTTTCCGATCGCTTCAAAGATGCTCGTGCCCGCTGAATTGGGTGTCTGGTCCTTGAGTGCGAGGCGAGAGGCAAGCATTGGAACGACAGTCAGGGCGGTAAAGGACGACAGACAGACCGCTACGGCCAGAACAAACCCGAATTCACCGAATAGCCGGCCTGCCGTGGACGGCAGGAAGGAAATCGGTGCAAAGACCGAAACCAGGGTTGCAGTGGTGGCGACCACGGCGAAGAAGACTTGCCGGGTGCCGATGACTGCCGCCGCACTGCGACCCAGACCCTGCGCTCTGAAACGCTGGATGTTCTCCAGAACGACAATGGCATCGTCGACGACGAGGCCGGTGGCCAGTACAAGCGCCAGGAGTGTGATCAGATTGAGCGAAAAGCCCAACATCCAGATTGCGGCGACGGTTCCCACCAGTGCGACAGGGATCGCCACCGCGGGAATAAAGGCCAGTCTGATCTGGCCGATAAAAAGCGCGATCACCCCAACGACGATCATGACGGCCAATGACAGGCTGATCAGCACTTCGGTGATGGCACCCTTAATGAAAACCGCATCATCCGAAACGGTGACGATCTGGATGTCCGAATAGCGCCCGTTGAGTTTCGCAGTGACCTCTTCAACAGCTCGCGATATCGACACAGTGTTGGACTGCGCTCGCCGGATCACGCCCAGATTGACCACTGGCTTGCCATCCAGACGGACGATGCTGCTGGCATCGGCTGGTGAAAACAGCGCATGGCCGATATCGCCAATCCGGACCGGGTCGCGGACAATCAGGTTCTCAATGGCCTGTGGCCCGCTGACCGAGGCATTGGCACGAACGATCACTTCTTGCTCATGCGACTTGAAACTGCCGGCCGGGACATCGTAACGGGCATTCTTCAGGACATTGACGACATCCGTGACCGACAGCCGGTAGCTGGCCATCCGCATTGGATCGAGCACGACCCGCATTACTCTTTGGCGCTTGCCGAACAGGGTCACATCGGCAACACCGTCTACCGAGACCAGTTCGGGAATGACTTCGTTTTCGACCCTGCGCGTAACGTCTTCGATAGGGATATTGTCACTGTAGACGGCAAGGCGGACGATCGGTTGCGAATCGGCATCCGCCTTGACAACAGACAGTTCTTCCACACCGTCCGGCAACTGGCGCTGCACCCGGCTGACCGCTTCGCGCACATCGTTCGCTGCCGTGATCAGATCGACCGACGGCCGAAAGACGATGCGAATCCGGAAATTGTTTTCCTCGCTCGAGGACCTAACTTCCACGACCCCGTTGACCCGGGCAACAGCACCTTCAACCACACTGGTCACTTCGGCATCGATGGTTTCCGGTGAGCCGCCTGGGTAGTTGGCGCGCACGGTGACGATCGGCCGATCGACATCTGGCAGTTCGCGCACCTCGACACCGAAAATGGCACTGATGCCGGCAACCACGATCAGGAGGTTTGCAACGACCGCTAGATAGGGACGCCGAACGCTTAGTGCCGGAAGGTCTCTTGCGATACTCATTGCAGGTCAGCCTTCGTCGGGCCGCGCGGAGACGACGGGTTGTTCGTTTCCAGTCGTTGCCGGTTCGGCTTCCTGTGGCGCGGAATACTGCACCGGCCGACCCGGGCGCAAACGCTGTACACCTTCAACCACGACGAGTTGTCTCGGCTGCAGATTGCCTTCGACGAGGATCGTGCTGTTGAGCCGGCTGACGACCGTCACCAGAACCTTGCGCGCTTTTGCGTCATCGACCGTCCAGACGTAGCTCTCGCCCTTTCGCCATTGCAGCGATAGTTCGGGAACGACCGCATATTGCTCGCCTGGCAATTCCACTTCGACGACGAAGGACATGCCGGGTCTCAGCACATCATCCTTGTTCGGAATGACCGCACGTACTTTCACAGTCCGAGATGTCGGATCGATTCTGCTGTCGATGAATTCAATGCGGCCGGCAAAACTTCTACCTTCGTAGCTCGGCGTGCGACCGGTTACCGCGTCGCCGACCGACAGGCGCGAAAGGTATTTTTCCGCCACCTCGAATTCAACCTGAACGTCATCGCGCTGATCGAGTGAAATGAGCGGCGTTGCCGTCGTCACCCGCTCGCCAACCTCGACATTGGGAATTCCTACGATACCGTCGAATGGTGCCCGTATGCTCAGATCGTGCATGGCCTCCTCTGCCTGCAAATGTTCCAACTCGGCCCGTTCCTCCGCCGTCTTGGCGTCCTCGACCTTGGCCTTGGAATTGACGCTGCGGTTCTGAAGGAATTCGGACCTGCCGAATTGCCGGCGAGCTTCCTCCAGGCGCCTGGTAGCAATCTGTACAGCAAGCTGCGCCTTGGTCGCGTCGAGCTGGACGATCGTATCGCCCTTCTTCACATGATCGCCGGCTCTTGGCGCAAGTTCGATGATGATGCCGTCCGTTTCGGCATGCAGCATAACCGAACGGCGGGCACGGGCGGTGCCGACGGCTGCGATCATTTCGTTGTTTATGGCCTGATCCACTTTGGCAACGATCACCGGAACGCCACGATTCTTGTCGGGCTGGTCAACGGCGGCGGTCATTGGCCGCTCAGAGCTGTCGGCAAGACGGGCGACAGCATCGCTCACCTGCTCCCTGGCGATCCACATGCCGCCTGCGATTGCCGCCAGTATGGCGAACAGCAACAATTGCAACTGCATGGACGCAGGACTGGGCATGGTTCAGCCGTTCCTCAAGAAAGCCGGACTTTCTGAACTCTCGCTGCAACACAGCGGCAGGCAGTTGCCTGCATCGACATGCGTTCAGATGGTCAATTGCAAATCATACTCCTGCAATATGACGTTCACAAGCACATCAAATCCATCGGCAAAAGAGCAAGAAACTCGAAACTGCTCAGGGTGCAATCGATAGATCGATTTCACTTTGCGCGAGTGAACCGGCAACGCCTCGAAGCACGACAAATTCGGCCAATCGAGCGGTCATTCCTGCAGATACTGTTTAACCCTGGTCTGCCAATCCGCATCGCGCATCAGCTGTTTCATGGTTTCCACTTTGGCGACGCGCTGCAGCCGTGATGGGGCGCGACCTTCACGAAGCGCCTTCAACGTGTCGTATGTAGCCTGGACCGCAGCGGCGAACGGTTGATGGCCCTGCAATGCCAATCGCACATTGCGGCTCGCCAGATAGTCGACGTCCATTAGCTCCGGCCCGACACCGCCGACGATCAACGGCAGATCGGTCGCCGCGGCAATGACATCCAGATCCTGCCGATTGCGCACTCCAACGGCAAACAGAGCGTCGGCGCCGGCTGACTGATAGGCCTTCAGCCGCATCGCCGCGTCATTGGCCGTTGTAATGGCGGCAGCGCTGGTGCGGCCGACGATGACAAGATCTCCATCCTGGCGCGCCTCCAGTGCAGCCTCGACTTTAGCCGCACCTTCGGCGACCGACACCAGCTTGGTAGTAACAGGATCGCCGAACTGGCCCGGAAGCAGGGTATCTTCGATAGACATCCCGGCAACGCCGGCATTCTCCAACTCTTCGATGGTTCGGATGACATTGAGTGCATTGCCGTATCCGTGATCCGCATCACACATCAAAGGCAAATCAGCTGCGCGGCAAATTCGTCGTGCCTGTTCGGCAAACTCAGTTAGCGTGAGCAGGATCGCATCGGGAGCACCGAGCACTGTCAGCGATGCGACCGAACCGGCGAACATGCCGACTTCGAAACCGATATCAACAGCAATCCTTGCGGATATTGGATCAAAGACAGAGGCGGGATGAACGCAGCTGTCCCCGGCCAGCACTTGCCGGAAGCGATTTCGCAACTTGTTGACATTCGTCATGACCTTGGCCCGGCTCCTGTGCTGCAGCTATCCTCGCCATCTCATTACACCACTTTACCTGCGCCCGAAGATGTTTGCCCAAAACTTGAGGTTGGATCCAGCTGACCCCAAGCTGTGCGATTACGCAATCCCTGTTTGCGCCGATTTGCTATTACCCGTTACAGCATTATCCTGTAACCTCAGACTGCCGGCGTCTGTAGCGGGTATTCGACAGAGGAAAAATGGGAGGATCTGACGATGAGAATGGCCGGCACGCTTGCCACGATTGGCATAGTCCTGACCTTGGGTGTCTCCGGTGTCGCCGCTGACCAGCCAATAGGCTTTTTCGTGACGAGCGTCGGCATGGGCGACGGGGGCAATCTGGGTGGTCTTGAAGGTGCCGATGCTCACTGCCTGAAGCTTGCCGAGGCAGCTGGCAGCATGGGGAGAACATGGCGGGCTTACCTGTCGACCCAGGAAGAAGGCAAACGCGGAATTTCTGCCCGTACCCGTATCGGCCCAGGGCCCTGGTACAATGCCAAGGGTGAACTGATCGCCGTCGATCTCGATCAACTGCACATCATGCCGAACATCTACTTGCGCACCGCCCTCGATGAGAACGGCAATCGCGTCATGGGTCGGTATGATGAGCGCAACGAGCACGATATCCTCACCGGGACACAGGCCGACGGAACGGCCTATTTCCCCCGGCAGGAAGGCGACAAGACCTGCTCGAACTGGACGTCCAATGGCGAGGGTTCGGCAACTGTCGGCCATCACGATCGCCACGGCGGCGGCAACACATCCTGGAACGCTGCCCACAATTCGCGCGGTTGTAGCCCTGACAATCTGCGCAGCACCGGAGGCAATGGCTACTTCTACTGCTTTGCCTCCGATTGACCTGTCGTTGCCAACTTTGGCACGATCTCTGCCGTGATTGATCCGCAAGCAATTGGATATACGACAGGTAATTGCCCCGGAACAATTTGCCCTCCGGGACCAGGACAAGGTGCGTCCCGATCGACAATTTGAGGCGAGGAATGACCGTTTTGGGTCCAGGCTGTGTGGAAACACGGGCTGATGGTTGCGAATGGTGTCTGCTTTTGCGTGTTGTCGGTGTGGCGCGTGGGGGGGCGCATTCAATTGGGATCAGCTTGTGATGGCGTTCATTGGTGGTCTGACGCCGAAGATGTTGACCATTCGCTTCAGATTATAGGCCAAAACGCTCAAGGCCATCTCGGTTTTGACTTTTTCAAGGGTCCTAGTCAGAAAGTGGGTACTGCCCATCCAGGCCTTCAGGGTGGCGAAGGGATGCTCGACGGTCTGCCTGCGGATGGTCATGGCATCGGGCATTCGATCGAGCCTTGCCTGCATCTTGTCGAGGACGCTCTCATGCTCCCAGCGCTTTAGCCGTTTGTGCTTGTCGTGCGTGCATTTGGACTTAAGAGCACACGTCGCGCAGGCCGTGAGGTTACGGTAATGATCGATATCTTGCCGACGGCCTGAGCGCACTTTTCCTTTGCTCAGGTGCTTGCCCGTCGGGCAGGTATAGCGATCGTTATCGGGATCGTAGATGAAGTCCGCTACGGTGAAGTGGCCGCGCTTGGCATTGGCGGATGTCTGCGTCTTGGGAATGCAGGGCTGTATGCCAGTTCCCTCGCAGGCCAGCATTTCATCGCGGTTGTAATAGCCCCGGTCCGCCAGCACAGTGACTTCTGCATACCCGCTCACATCACGGGCCTTTGTGCCAATGTAGGTCAATTGCGCGCGATCGCTGCCGACATTGGTCACCTCATGTGTGACGATTAGATGATGCTCGGCGTCAACGGCGATCTGAACGTTATAGCCCACGGTGCCGGTGCCTTTGCCGCTGGTCGCCATCGATCTGGCATCGGGATCGCTCAGCGAGACCTGCTTGTCGGGCGCAGCCTCCACCTGCCGTTCCATTTCCTTCAACGACCTCATCTGCCGCCGCAGGCCTTCGATCTTCTCCGTGATCCGGGCCGCCTTTGCTTCAGCAATATCGTCGTCCTGACGGTCGGCACGTTCCAACGCGCTAAGATACCGTGCGATGCTGGCCTCAACCTGTTCGATGCGCTTGGCGACCTTGTGCACCGTGAAGTTTTTATCGCGGTTGTTCACGGCTTTGAACTTGCTGCCGTCGATGGCCATGACCGCCCGGGTGAACAGGTTGAACTGACGGCACAGCACGATGAAGTGTGCGCTGGCAGCACGGATCGCCGGACCGTTGTCGCGCCGGAAGTCGGCAATCGTCTTGAAGTCCGGCATCAGCCGGCCAGTCAACCACATAAGCTCAATGTTGCGCTGGATCTCGCGCTCCAGCCTCCGGCTCGATTGGATCCGGTTCAGATAACTGTAGAGATAGATCTTCAACAGCGTCGCAGGATGATAGCCGGGACGTCCCGTCGCTTCCGGCACAACGCCCGAAAAACCAACTGCGCCCAAATCCAGTTCGTCAATGAAGGCATCAATGACGCGGACCGGATTGTCCTCACCGACATGGTCTTCCAAACCCGCAGGCAGAAGTGTGGCTTGCCCCCGACCCTCACCCTCGACGAAACGCTTCATACAATCGTCCAATCACTTGAAGAATTCTAACCGACTCGCGCGTTTCCACAAAGCCTCGGTCATCTACGGTCCTGACTGTCTGCTGGCAAGTAAGTCCGTTGATCATCCCAAAGCGGACCAATGGCGGCTGAATGGCCAGCTCGGTCCCTCTTTGGTCACCCGCACGAGACTGCACCGCATTTGACGACATTGCCCCGCCTGGGCTCACGCCGCACGTCCAATTCCGCCCTCCATTTTGGTGCAATATCGTCCAATGAGTTCCGATCTTGTTCAATGCCCCAACAAACCGATTTGCCCCATGGCATTCAAGAGGTGGGCGGTTCGATTCCGCCTGACTCCACCATTCCCTAAGGTATTTTCAATATATATTTCAGTGCTTTAGTAGGCGTTTCGAGGGCATCAGCGCCGGGGCCTAATTGCTCGCAATTAGCGGCGTGATGCGGCGCATTGTTACCCGGCGGTTTCTTGGTTCGGCTTCCTCGGTCGGGATCTTCAAGTACTGCTCGCCATAACCTTCCGTCACGAGATTGCGCGGATCGATATCAAAGGTATCGACCAATGCCTGCTTGACCGCGGCTGCACGGT
>JAHEJE010000151.1 GCA_024639035.1 Alphaproteobacteria bacterium | reverse complement strand
CGATAATGACGACAAGATAGTTGCCGTCAATCCTGGCAATGATGTCGACCTGCGAAGCAAGGCGCGCGGCGTTTGACACCAGGTTGGTGACGCAGCGCTTGAAGGCATCGGGCTTGACCGGGGCCGAAAGGCCGGCTGCGCAATCGAGATCGATTGCGGCGCCGGTGCGCTTCATGTCCTGCTTGACAGTCTGCAAGGTGGCGCAGATGTCGGTGTGGCGCGTGACTTCACCGCCATCGCCGCGGACGAAGGCGATATAGCCCTCGATCATGCGCTCCATTTCCTCGACATCCTGCTTTAGGGCATCGGCTTTCGGCAGGTCGTCGGCAAAGGCCAGTTCGAGCTTGAAACGGGTGAGGATGGTGCGCAGGTCGTGGCTGACCCCGGCCAGCATGGCGGTGCGCTGTTCGACGTGGCGTTCGATGCGGCGCTTCATGTCGAGAAAGGCATTGCCGGCTTCGCGCACCTCGCTGGCGCCGCGCGGTTCATAGTCCGCGATGTCGCGCCCCATGCCGAAACTCTGCGCCGCCTCGGCCAATTGCACGATCGGGCTGATTTGTTTGCGCAGGAACATCACGGCGACGAACAGCAACACCAGCGCGGAGCCGACCATCCACAGGATGAAGATATGGGTCTTGGCCGGGGTGGCGCGATCCTGATCGGTCAGGAAGCGGAAGATGACATTATCGGAGGCCTGGATGCGGACATCGACGAAGCCGGATTTGCCGACGGTATCGAGCCAGAACGGTTTGCCGATATAACGGGCGATGTATTTCGACAGTTTGCGGTCGACGAGCGAGAAGAACGGCTTTGGCGCCGGCGGTGGCAGGGTGGTCCCCTGTTCGATCTTCAGGCCGAGGGCAAGTTTTTCATTGGCCACGGTTTCCAACCAACGATTGGCATCGGCGGTGCGTGGCGAATTCTCGTAGACCGCCATCACGAATGCCATATCACGGGCAACGGTACGCGACAGGGCCTTGGTGACATTGTCGAGGTGACGGTCGATGAAGATGCCGGCCATGATCGATTGCAGCAGCACCATCGGGGCGATCACGATGATCAGGGCGCGGCGGTAGAGATCGGCCGGCAGGGTGCGCTCCAGGAGACGGTTAAACCGCCAGCCCAGGGAGCGCTTCTCGTCGCGTTCCAGATCGGCATTGTCAGCAAGTGTACTCAAAAGCGTCTCACTGTCAGTGGGTTCCGGGTCGCCTGCAGTCTAGACTAGTCGAGGTGCAAAGTGTATCCCACACCGCGCACGGTCTGCAGGTAGACCGGAACGGAGGGATCCGGTTCGATCTTGCGGCGCAGGCGGTTGATGTGGACGTCGATGCTGCGCGGGCTGTCTTCGGAGCCCGGCATGGCAAGGTCGAAGCGCGATACGGTCTGGCCGGCGCGCTGGACCAGAAGCCGCAGAAGTTCGCGTTCGCGGGTTGTCAGGCGGATCACATCACCGGCGCGGCGCAGTTCGCCGCGCTGGAGATTGAATTCGCAGTCGCCGAACCGGGCCTGGCGTGTGGTGGCGGTCCGGGAATTGCGCTTCAGAATTGAGCGGATGCGCAACAGCAGCTCTTGCGGTTCGAACGGCTTGGCAAGGTAATCGTCGCTGCCGCTGGCCAACCCGGCGATGCGGTCATCGGCTTCGGCAAGGGCCGACAGCATCAGGATCGGCACGCCGTTGTGGCTGTCGCGCAACGATCTGGTCAGCTCCAGGCCGGTTTCGCCGGGCATCATGATGTCCAATATGAGCAGATCGAAGACCATGCCCTGCATCAGCTTTCGCGCCGTTGCGGCATTGCCTGCGGCGCTGACCCGAAAGCCGCTCTGGGTCAGGTAGGACTGCAACAACTCGCGTATCCGGGTATCGTCGTCGATGATCAGGATATGCGCTTGACCGTCCATGGCAGATTCCGGCTACCTGCGGGCCGGCAGGGGCCGGTTGTCGTGGATCAGGCCGAGCACGTGCTCGCGGTCATCCTCGTCAATCATCTGGAACAGGATGTCGTGGTACTGTCTTTGCGCCTCAGGGTTGGCGCTGGCCAGGGCATTGCCGATGCGGGCGATCTGCGGTGCGATCAGCCGCTGGTGCAACTGTTTGCCATCGGCGGTGAGAAACAGCAGCCGCTGGCGCCGGTCGCGGGCACCTTCCCGCTGGGCGATGAAGCCCTTTGCGATCAACTCGCGCAGCACCCGGGCCAGGCTCTGCTTGGTGATGCGCAGGATGTCGAGCAATTCGGCCACCCGCATGCCCGGATTGCGGCCGACGAAATGGATCACCCGGTGGTGGGCGCGACCGAAACCGTAGCCTTTGAGGATTTCATCGGGGTCGGACACGAAGTCCCGGTAGGCAAAGAACATCAACTCGATCAGCGTCACGATGTCGGCCGAGCCATCGTGCTCTCTTGCACGTGCGCTGGATGTATCCGGCTTGGGGGCGAGATTTATGTCAGTCATATTGACATAATTTACCGGTGTTGTTACGAAATCAAGCTTTGTTTGTCGTGTTGTCGGCCCAATTTGTGCGCAATGCCAACGGGGCCATGAATATGGGCGAAGGAGACCCTAAGGCCAATGCTACCATTCGATCAGCGTGAAGGTGTAATCTGGTACAATGGTTCATTCGTGCCCTGGGCCGATGCCAAGCTGCATGTGCTGTCGCATGGGCTGCATTATGCCTCGGGCGTGTTTGAAGGCGAAAGGGCTTATGGCGGCGAGATCTTCAAGCTGCGCGAGCACACCGAGCGCCTGTTCAATTCAGCCGAATTGATGGATATGGAGATTCCCTATTCGGTAGAGGAGATCGATGCGGCCTGCAGGCAGTGCCTTGTCGAACAGGGCTTCAGCGATGCCTATCTGCGACCGGTCGCGTGGCGCGGGTCGGAAATGATGGCCGTGTCTGCCCAGCACACCACCATCAACGTCGCTATCGCCGCTTGGGAATGGCCGACCTATTTCGACCCCGAGCAACGCCTGAAGGGCATTCGGCTGGACATTTCCAACTGGCGGCGCCCGGACCCGCAGACCGCGCCGTGCCATGCCAAGGCGGCCGGGCTGTACATGATCTGCACCCTGTCCAAGCATGCCGCGGAGAAGAAGGGCTACGCCGATGCGATGATGCTCGACTGGCGTGGCCGGGTGGCCGAGGCGACCGGCGCCAACGTGTTCTTCGTCCAGGACGGAGAGCTGCACACGCCGACGCCGGATTGCTTCCTCAACGGGATCACCCGGCGCACGGTGATCGACCTGGCCAAGACACGCCAGATCAAGATCAACGAGCGGGCGATCATGCCCGATGAAATGGCCGGTTTCGAGCAATGCTTCATCGTCGGCACGGCCGCCGAGGTGACGCCGGTCTCGGAAATCGGACCGTATAACTTCGTGGTCGGCGACATCACCAAGGCGCTGATGAACGACTACAATGAGGCGGTTCAGCGCAAGGATGCCGCGGCCTGACTGTCGAGGTAGCGCTTGGGTTTTGCGCCCGATTCGTGTAACAACTTGCAACGGTCCCACGAAAGCGGGGCCGTTTTGTTTGCCTGGGTTAGGGGATATTCGAGATGGCAAATGTCGTGGTGGTCGGCGCCCAATGGGGCGATGAAGGCAAGGGCAAGATCGTAGACTGGCTGTCGGAGCGCGCCGACGTGGTGGTGCGGTTCCAAGGCGGGCACAACGCCGGGCATACGCTGGTCATCAATGGCGAGGTCTACAAGCTGTCGCTGCTGCCGTCCGGCATCGTGCGGCCGGGCAAGCTGTCGGTCATCGGCAATGGTGTGGTCATCGATCCCTGGGCGCTGTCCGGCGAGATCGAAAAGCTTTCAGGCCAGGGCGTCGAGATTTCCCGCGACAACCTGCGCATTGCTGAAAACGCCACGCTGATCCTGCCGTTGCACCGCGAATTGGACGGCATCCGCGAGGCCGCCGCCGGGGCCGGCAAGATCGGTACCACCGGGCGCGGCATCGGGCCGGCCTACGAAGACAAGGTCGGGCGCCGGGCGATCCGGGTCTATGATCTGAAGAATCTCGATACCCTTGGCGCCAAGATCGAACGGCTGCTGACCCATCACAATGCGCTCAGGCGCGGCCTGGGGGTCGAAGAGGTCTCGGCCCAGGACCTGCGCGCCCAGCTCGCCGATGTGGCCCCGAAACTGTTGCCCTACATGGACACCGTCTGGGACCTGCTCGATCATGAGCGCAAGGCCGGCAAGCGTATTCTGTTCGAAGGCGCCCAGGGTATCATGCTCGACATCGATCACGGCACCTATCCGTTCGTTACCTCATCGAACACCGTTGCCGGCCAGGCGGCAAATGGCTCCGGCGTCGGCCCTTCGGCACTGAGTTACATTCTCGGTATCGCCAAGGCCTATACCACGCGCGTCGGCGCGGGGCCGTTCCCGAGCGAACTTCATGACGAGATCGGCGAAAAGATCGGCGAACGCGGCCATGAATTCGGCACCGTGACCGGCCGCAAGCGCCGTTGCGGCTGGTTCGACGCGGTGATGGTGCGCCAGGCGATCAAGACCGCCGGCATCACCGGTATCGCGCTGACCAAGCTCGATGTCCTCGACGGGTTCGAGGAGATCAAGGTGTGCATCGGCTATGAACTCGACGGCGAGCGCATTGCGCGGCTGCCGGCCGGACAGAACGCGCAGGCGCGGGTCACCCCTGTGTTTGAGCGATTCGAGGGCTGGCAGGGCTCGACCGCTGGCGCGCGAACCTGGAACGAGCTTCCGGCGCAGGCAGTGAAGTATGTCCGCCACATCGAGGAACTGATCGATTGCCCGGTGGCGCTGCTGTCGACCTCGCCGGAACGCGACGACACCGTACTGATGCGCGATCCGTTCGAGGATTAGGCTCGGGTCGCGCAGACCGTGGTGGGCCTCGCGCCTAACCAAAAATAACTAATGATATCATTATGATACACCTGCCGGCATTTCAGCCGGTGGGCTGCGGTAGGTCGTTGTCCGGGCGGCACGGAAATTGCGGCGGAAAGGCTCGATGTTTCAAACCGAGACGCCTGCCCGCATCGGGCGGGTCAGGAGGAGCTGGCCGTTGTCGACTTTATCGCACGAGGATCGTAGTGCCGTTTATGGCGCCAAGCGGAAAATGCGGGTGGGGCTGTTTGCGTTCGCCACGCTGATGCTGACCTGTTTCATGGCGGTGACGACCATTGGTTTCTTCGACCGGATCGTGTTGCTCATCGAGCAGCAAAGATTTGGCACGCTGATCGGCTATCTGGGCGTTTGCGCCATTTGCTGGTTCTGTCTGCTGATTGCTGCAATCCAGCCAGGGCGGCTGGTGCGATGGTTCTGGGCAATCGCATTGTCTGTGTCAGTCGCGGCATCGCAAGCCTACTACCTGGTCAGCAGTTCTGAACTGGGGCCGTTCGATGTTCTGTCGCTGTGGCAGGCCAGCCATGAAGCTGGGCGGGCGGCCAGTCACTATGGGTCCGCAGTGGGCTGGTTTGCCGTGGTGTTCCTGGTCAGCTGTGCTGGTATCGCCCTGTTCCCGACGCCCGGTTTCAGGGTCTGGGCGCGCCATGGCGCCAAGTTGGCCTGGCTGCCCGTCGTCCCGGTTTTGCTGATTGGCGGGATCGTCCTGCACAAGGAAGGCAGCGGTGCCCAGGGCCTGCCGCAACATTTCGCGCCGCTGGCGGTCGGCGGCGTGACCCTTGCCAAGTCGGCCCTGCAGCCAGGGGCTGGCGAGCGCCGCGTACCGGCCAGGCCGGCGTCCGAGCCTGCCGTGCGCAATATCGTCATGCTCATCGATGAAAGTGTGCGTGGCGATTATGTCAGCCTGACACCGGGCAATATCTTCACGCCCAAGCTTGCAGCACGTAAACAGCGAATTGTGGATTTCGGTGCGGCGGCCTCGGGCGGCAATTGCAGCCACTATTCCAACGCTCTCATCAGGTTCGGTGCATCGCGCGACAACATCGCACAGTCGGTCAAGACCAACCCATCGATCTGGCAGTATGCCAAGGCGGCCGGGTTTCGAACCGTGTTTATCGATGCCCAGGCAGGTGTGAACAAGAACGCTTCGCGTCTGCAGAACTTCATGACCGTCAAGGAGACGGCGCATATCGACCGGTTCGTCACCTTCGACGATGTCGCAACTCCCGATCTCGACCAACGGCTGATGGCGGTGGTGCAACAGGAACTTGCCGGCGCTGATCCGGTGTTCGTCTATGCCAACAAGAACGGCGCCCATTTTCCGTACCAGCACGGGTATCGTGAAAGCCGGTCGATGCTGGCACAGGATGGTGCAGATCAATCGCCAACATCGAAAACCGCGCTCATCCGGTCATACATCAACAACATTCGCTGGAATGTCGATGGCGTCCTGTCAGACTTTCTCGACGCGGTGGATTTGCGCGAAACCCTGGTGTTGTACACCTCCGATCATGGGCAGAACTTCGATCCGGACCGCCTGACGCACTGTTCCATCGAAGATGCGGACCCGCGCGAGGGCCTGGTTCCGATGATGGCGATGACTGACGACGGCAAGACCCTTGACCGGCTGCGCGATGCGGCAAGGCGGTCGTTCAACCGCACCAGCCATTTCCAGCTTGTGCCGAGCGTACTGGATATGATGGGCTACACGCACGATGAAATTGCCGAAATGCACGGGCAGTCAGTGTTTGGGCAGATTGCATCGACAGATGCCGAATTCACCACTGGCGATATCTTCGGGTTGTTCCGGGCCGAAGTGCGCCGTTCCCCGATCGACCTTTCGCAGGACTACCTGGAACAGGAAACGCGGCGGTTGGCGGCATCGGGTGCAGCGGTGAGCATCAGCGCGGCGGATGCCCTGCGGCCAAGCTATCGGCAATAGCAGAACTCTAACAAACGGCTGCGGCCGACCTTGAGATGTCCGGCGCATCGTCGTCGGTCTGCCCGGTTCGGCTGCGGAAGTCGTCGAGTACGCTTGCTGCCAATTCGCTTGCCGGTTGCGGCCTGCCTAGCAGGTAACCCTGGCCGGTGTCGCAGCCGAGGCTAGTGAGATATTCGAGCTGTTCATCGGTCTCGATGCCTTCGGCGGTGATCGGCAGCTTCATGGTGCGGGCCAGCTCAACGATTGTCGTCAGGATACCGGCGGCCTGGTCGTTGGTGCCCATGCCGGCGACGAATGAGCGGTCTATCTTGATCCGGTCGAACGGAAACTGCCAGAGATAGCTCAAGCTGGAATAGCCGGTTCCAAAATCGTCGAGGGCAATCTTGATGCCGGCCCTTTGCAGCTCAATCAGT
>JAHEJE010000150.1 GCA_024639035.1 Alphaproteobacteria bacterium | reverse complement strand
CAAGATCCCGGTCTTCGGCGCACAGCTGCCACTGGTTGTGCTGTGGCTGGTTATCGGTGCCGTTTTCTTCACCATCTACCTCGGCTTCATCAACCTGCGCGGCTTCAAACACGCCATCGAGTTGGTTCGCGGCGATTATGCCAACCCCAATGATCACGGCGAGGTCTCGCACTTCCAGGCGCTCGCAACCGCGGTCTCCGGCACCGTCGGCATCGGTAACATCGGCGGCGTCGCCGTTGCCGTGACCGTCGGCGGCCCCGGCGCCACGTTCTGGCTGATCATGGCCGGCTTCCTCGGCATGTCGACCAAGTTCGTCGAATGTACGCTGGGCGTCAAATATCGTAACGAAAACCCCGACGGCTCGGTCTCCGGCGGTCCGATGTACTATCTGCGCAAGGGCTTTACCGAGCGCGGCATGGAAGGCTTCGGCAAGTTCATGGGCACGTTCTACGCCATCGGCATCTTTATCGGTGCGCTTGGCATCGGCAACATGTTTCAGTCGAACCAGGCCTATGTGCAGTTGAACAACGTCGCCGGCGGCGGCCTTGACGGCCTTGGCTGGCTGGTCGGTCTGATCATGGCGGCAATCGTCTTCGCCGTCATCATCGGCGGCATCAAGTCGATCGCCCGCGTGACCGAAAAGATCGTGCCGTTCATGGCCATCTTCTACTGCCTCTTTGCGCTGATCGTCATCTTCATGAACTTCTCGTCGATCCCGCAGGCCATTGCCAATATCTTCTCCGGCGCATTGACCGGCGAAGGCGTTGCCGGCGGCGCTCTCGGTGCCCTGATCATCGGCTTCCAGCGTGCGGTGTTCTCAAACGAGGCCGGCATCGGTTCGGCCTCCATCGCCCACTCGGCGGTGCGCACCAACGAGCCTGTCACCGAGGGCATGGTTTCGCTGCTCGAGCCGTTCATCGACACCATCGTCATCTGCACGATCACTGCGCTGGTCATCGGCACCTCCGCCGTGGCTGACCCGAACTTTGCCGGTGACGCCAAGGGCATCGCGATGACATCCGCCGCCTTCGAGCGTCAGCTGTCCTGGTTCCCGATACCGCTGGCCTTTGCCGGTGTGATGTTTGCCTTCTCGACAATGATCTCTTGGTCTTATTACGGCCTGAAGGGATGGACCTATCTGTTCGGTGAAGGCAACATGGGCCAGACGATCTACAAGCTGTTGTTCTGCGCCTTTGTTGCGCTCGGCTGTGTCGTCCAGCTTGGCCCGATCCTGGACATCTCCGATGCCCTGGTCTTCCTGATCTGCGTACCGAACATCCTTGGGCTCTACTTCCTCGCCCCGATCGTCAAGCGCGAGTTGGAGAGTTACCTCGCCCGTATCAAGA
This sequence comes from Alphaproteobacteria bacterium, assembly GCA_024639035.1. Taxonomy (GTDB): domain Bacteria; phylum Pseudomonadota; class Alphaproteobacteria; order Rhizobiales; family Aestuariivirgaceae; genus JAHEJE01. The sequence continues at coordinate 5,905 of JAHEJE010000150.1, read as the reverse complement.
GCGGTGAGATCAAGAAGTACAAGAACGCCTGACTTCTGCTCCTGAACAAACAAAAGGGGACGCACCTTGCGTCCCCTTTTTCTTTGTCAATTGCGCTACCTGTGTCAGGCCGCCCGCTGGCCTCGCACGGGATAATCATTCTCGATGATGAATTTCAGCACCCCGGCAATGTCAGCAGCCTTGGCTCGGCCGAACGGAGCGGTTTGCAGCGACCAGTGATAAAGTTCACCGTTTGGCCGCACGATGGCCACGCCGGGCTCGCTGAACACCGCCGGCTCCTTGTCCTGCACCTTGTCAGACAAATAGAGCCCCCAGTCGCGGGCGGTTTGCTCGTCCATGCCATACCCGAGCTTCAGGCTGTCCAGGCGCCATTCCGTGCGGGTCTGTTCTGCCCTCTCGGCGCTGTCCATGCTGACCGCAACGACATCGACCCCAAGATCGGCGAAGTCCTTGAGTTTGCCCTGGAAGTCGCTCAATTGCCCGCGGCAGATCGGGCAATGAAGGCCACGATAGAACAGAACGACGGTGAAATGCTCCGGTGCTTCGACGTTGAGGATAAAATCACCGCCGCCAACCAGCGGTACGGACAGTGGCGGCACCTGCTGGCCGGGCATGAGTGTTTTGTGCATGATTGATCTCCGGTTTGACGACCCGTTACACGTGGATGGTCTGCCGGCGAGTTTCAATTCACGTGCGCGTGACACCAAGGTTGGAAAGCTGCTGGCACCAGGCTGTCAGCAATCTGATGCTAAGACGAGCGCGGCATTCTATGTGAGGATCCGTCCATGGCCGCCACCACAACCACTTTCCGCCAACTGCACGAAAGACCCGGCGCTTTTATCATACCCAATCCCTGGGACATCGGTTCTGCCCGCATCCTGGCATCAATGGGCTTAGAAGCGCTCGCCACCACCAGCGGCGGCAAATATCGCCCAAATATGTCGTTTGCGCACGTTGCCATGCCGAATTTGGTTTGCTCTAGAACTTTAGTAGAAACTAACCTAGCCAAGGCGCGAGGTGGCGGTCTGCATTCGGGGCATGGGGTCCACCGGCTCAATTACACTGTAGTCATTGTGCATCGTGCTAAACGTCACGGCGCGATTGCGCGCCGCAACACGGGAGGTGGATTGAATGTCATTCAGCAGAATGAAGTTATTGAGTACTGGGCTGGCCGCGCTGGTCCTGTTGGCCGGGGCTTTGGCGCCGTCCGATAGTGTTGCCCAAAGCAGCGGTGAAACGATGCCGGCCATGGCACAGAAAGAAATTACCTTTACATCCTGGGTCGGACCTTACATGCGCAGCCAGATGCTCGGTTTCGTGCGGCCGTATGAAGCCAAGACCGGCACCAAGGTGCATGTCGACGGATACAACGGAGGCATCGACGAGATCCGCGATCAGGTCGAATCGGCCAATGTGACTTGGGATATCGTCGATTTGACCCAGGCCGATTCTCTGCGCGCGTGCAACGAAGGCCTGCTCGAGGATTTGAGCGGTATCGAACTTCCAGCCGGCGCCGATGGCACGGCTTTCAAGGATGATTTTGTTGAAGGTGCACTCAACAAGTGCGGCGTCGGCGTCATCGTCTGGGCCACCGCCTTTGCCTACAACAAGGACATTTCGGCCAGTGCCGGAGCAGCACCGTCGACAATTGCCGACTTCTTCGACACTGACAAGTTTCCCGGCCGGCGCGCCGTGCGCAATGACCCTTCGGTGCTGATGGAATGGGCACTGATCGCCGATGGCGTTGCACCGGCAGACGTCTATGCCCAACTGGAAACGCCTGAAGGCGTGGCCCGGGCACTGGAGCGCATGTCTTCCATCAAGACCGGCCTGCGCTTCTGGACCAAGGGCTCCGAACCTATCCGTCTGCTCAACGACCACGAGGTGGTAATGAGCATGATCTGGGCGACAACCGGCGCAACCGCGGCCAAGAAAGAAGGTGCAACCTTCGATATGGTGTGGGATGGCCGGGTGATCGAGCTCGACCTGTTCGGCATCCCGAAAGGCAGCCAGAACAAGGATGCGGCAATCGACTTCATCCGCTTCGCCAGCTCTTCGGAAGCACTGGCCAATATGGTCAAGCACCTGCCGAACGGGCCGACGCGCAAGTCGTCGCTGGCATTGCTGCCTGAAGACATCCTGGCGCAACTGCCCAACGGACCGGCTTACGAAGACAAGGCGCACATACTGTCGGACGCGGCATGGTGGTCGAAGAACTATGCCCGTCTGAAAGAATCCTATGACGCCTGGCTGCACGAGGTGACCCAAAAAGGTGCCTCCGGCACAGTTCGATAATCAAGAACGCATTTATCTGGGGAGCTATTCTATGAATGAAACTTCAAGTCACGTCCCGCCGAAAGATCTGGTCGACAAGACCGGCCTGTTCGCGGGCATGAACAAATTCATGGGCATCGCCTCGATGGTCATGATCATTGCTTTCGTCGGTTTTACCATTTCCGACGTTGAATATTCAGGTGCCGTGTTCGCGGCAGGCAAAGACTTCATTATTAATTCGCTGGACTGGTTCTATGTGATCGTGATGAACGGCGTGCTGTTCTTCGTGCTCTGGTTGCTGGTCAGCCGGTTCGGCGACATCAAGCTCGGACATGATGATGATGAGCCGGACTTTTCAACCTTCTCGTGGATCTGCATGCTGTTCAGTGCCGGCCTCGGATCCGGCCTCATCTACTGGGGCGTTGCCGAACCGATGTACCACATCGCCGATAACCCCTACATGGTGAATGAGGGCGTCAAAGCGGGCAGCGTCGAAGCGGCCGGCATCGCAATTCGGATCACCAACTTCCACTGGGGGCTGCATGGTTGGGCACTTTACGTGCTCGTCGGACTGAGCCTTGCCTACTTTGCCTATCGCAAGGATCTGCCGCTGACATTGCGTTCGGCCTTCTACCCAATTCTGGGCGACAAAATCTACGGCACATGGGGCAACATCATCGACCTGATCGGTGTGTTCGGCACGATCTTCGGCCTGGCGACTTCGCTGGGCCTTGGCGTGACGCCGATCGCCGCCGGTCTGGAAAAGCTCGGCTGGATATCGAACACGCTGCCCAATCAGCTGATCATCGTCGCACTCATTACCATTGCCGGCACAGCTTCGGCGGCCTCGGGCGTCGGCAAGGGTGTACGCATCCTGTCGGAAGCAAACGTTCAGGTCAGCCTGGCGCTGCTGGTTGCGTTCCTACTCCTTGGGCCAACGGCTTTCATCCTTGGCATGATGATCACCGGCGCCGGTGACTACCTGTGGAATGTCATTCCGATGGGCTTCTGGATCGATCCTGAGCCTGAGCGGCAATGGCAGGCCTGGTGGACGATCTTCTACTGGGGCTGGTGGATTGCCTGGTGCCCGTTCGTCGGCATGTTCATTGCCCGCGTGTCCAAGGGCCGCACCATCCGGCAGTTCTGCTACTGCGTGCTGCTGGTGCCGGTCTCGGTGGTCATCCTGTGGATGGGCATCTTCGGTGGTGCTGCGACCGGCGTTGACCTGTTCTATCAGGCCGGCGTCAAGGAAGCCGTCGCCAACGATTATGCCTCGGGCGTGTTCCAGACCATTGCCGGCTTCGGCTATGACTGGCTGACAACGCCACTGACCATCGTCACTACCATTCTGCTGGTGTCGTGGTTCGTGACATCGTCAGACTCCGGAACGCTGGTGATGTGCACCATGCTGTCGATGGGCGATGAGCATCCGCCGGTCAAGTTCCGCATCTTCTGGGGCATCACCTCAGGTGTCGTGGCTGCGGTGCTGATGCTGGCGGGCGGATTGAGCGCTCTGCAAACCGCATCGATCGTGGCCGGATTGCCGATCGCCATCCTGTTGATCCTGATGGCTTACGGATTGGTGAAATCGCTACACGCGGATCATCCGCTGCCGGACGTCGAAGACCGCCGCGAGCTGGAGTTCCTCAACCGCTAACCGGTATCGACTTCCACCAACGCGAAATTATATCCGGGCCGTATTTCGGCCCGGATTATTTTTGATCAGAATTTTGCGGGCGGCGGTCTTCATGTGCCGGATATAGTCTTCCTGCCGCCAACCGCACTCGCGTGTCAGCAGCTCCCAGTTACCAACCGACAGGATGGCCCACAGCAGGTCGGTCGCCTGTTGCGGGCTGAGATCGGGCGTCAGCTTGCTGTCGTTGTGCACGGCATCGACCGCTGCCTGGCATCCCTGCCTGAGAGCCTCCATGCGTCCGCGCCAGGCATCGGCGGCATCGGCATCGTTCGCCATCATCGCCATCAATGCCTTGGCGACGCCGTGGATTTCCGGCACGTAACCGCCCCAGGCCTCGATAAAGGCATCGAGCCGCTCAAGCCCTCTGCCGGCCTGACGGCTGCGGGCCAGCCGGCCATCGACATCCTTGACCTCGTCTATGTAATGCGTGGTCGCGATCAGCAGTTCGGCGCGCTTGGGAAAATGCAGATAGACCGCCTGCCGACTGATCCCGGCCTTGCGGGCAATGTCGCTCATGCGCACAGCACCGCCCTCACCGCTTTCCAGCAGCTCCCAGCACGACCGCAGGATTCGTTCCCGGGTATTCGGATTATTGCTTGACATGGTGTCAACTACAATCTATTCGTCGATCCGTCAATTGACACCGTGTCAAGTTACGGATTGAATTTCACGCAATGGAGATAACGATGAAACTGATTGTATTCGGCGCCACCGGAACGGTTGGTCGCCTGTTTGTCGCGCGTGGCCTGCAACAGGGTCACGAGGTGACGGCATTTGCCCGCAACCCGCACGCGCTGGACATTGATCACCCGCGGCTCGCATTTGTCGCCGGCGATGCGCTCGACCCGGATGCCGTCAGCAGCGCCATTGCCGGCCACGACGCCGTGGTCGTGACACTGGGCGCGGGGATGTCGCGCAACAGCAAGGTGCGTTCACAGGGCACGCGCAACATCATCGCCGGCATGCAGGCGCATGGTGCGCGCCGGCTGATTTGCCAGTCGACATTGGGCGCTCATGAAAGTTGGGGCAATCTCAATTTCTTCTGGAAGCGGATCATGTTCGGGCTTTTTCTGCGGCCGGTGTTTCTCGATCATCAGGTACAGGAAACGCTGGTCCGCGAAAGTGGACTGGATTGGACCCTGGTGCGGCCGAGCGCTTTTACCGACGGTCCGGCAACCGGCAGCTTCCGGCATGGTTTCGGCGCTACCGAACCCGGCCTGAAACTTAAGATTTCCCGTGCCGATGTGGCGGAATTCCTGGTATCGCAACTCAAGGATGCAACCTATCTGCACCGCGCGGTCGGTGTGTCGAATTAAAGCCGGAATTCGCGATCGATGCTTGGCGAACCGGGCACATCGGCCTAAGAATCCAATCCATCGAAATGTTCATGGACTGGAAGGATCGCGACCGTGCAGGAATTCACGCCGATATCCGGCCTTGCCGGCGGCCTCATGATCGGCGCGGCAGCGTCGGCTTTCTTATTGTTGGAAGGCCGGATCGCCGGCATATCCGGTATCGTCGCCGGCGCCCTGTCGGCATTCGCCAGACAAAGCATCTGGCGCTATGCCTTCGTGCTAGGATTGATCCTCGGGCCGCTTGCAGTGGCAGCAGCCGGTCTTGCCCGCCCGCCGATCACGCTTGATGCATCAGTGCCCGTGCTCATCGGCGCAGGGCTCCTGGTCGGTTTCGGCACCCGGCTCGGCAATGGCTGCACCAGCGGACACGGCGTGTGCGGACTGTCGCGCGGGTCACGGCGCTCTGCCGCGGCAACCGTGGTGTTCTTTGCCGTCGCCGCACTGACCGTGTTTGTCACTCGCCATATCCTGGGTTAGCGCACATGATCCACACAATCGTCAGCCTGTTGGCCGGCATGCTGTTCGGCGCCGGCCTCTACGTCTCCCAGATGATGAACCCGGCCAAGGTTCTCGGCTTTCT
>JAHEJE010000149.1 GCA_024639035.1 Alphaproteobacteria bacterium | reverse complement strand
ATGCCGCCATCCTGATCTCGCCGCCGGACTGAGTGAACTTGACCGCATTGGCCAGCAGGTTGAGCCAGATCTGGCGGATCGAGCGGCGGTCGCCGGAAAGCCGCGGCAGGTCATCGGGGAAGTCCGTGTGGATCGCCTGCTTCTTTTCGCGGGCCTTGAAGTTGACCAGCTTGATGCAGTCGAGGGCTTCGTTGGCGATCGATACCGGCTCATCGAGAACCTCGCGGCGGCCGGCCTCGATACGCGACAGATCGAGGATGTCATTGATCAGGTTGAGCAGGTAGTGGCCGGAATGGTGGATGTCGGAAGAATAGTCCTTGTAGGCCGAGACCGCGTGCGGGCCCATCATCTCGTGGCTGAGGATCTCCGAGAATCCCATGATCGCGTTCAACGGGGTGCGCAACTCATGGCTCATGGTGGCCAGGAAGCGGGACTTGGCCTTGTTGGCATCCTCGGCCTGGCTGCGCGCCGCTTCGGCCTGGTCCTTGGCGGCCTGAAGCTCGACGATGAGCTGTTCGCGCTGCGACTTGAAGATCAGCATGTCGCGGGCGGTGGCCTGGAGCCGCCGGGCCAACTGGAAAAAGAACACCACGGTGACGATCACCATGGCACCGAGGGCCACATAATACGGCTCACCCTGCATGGTGCATCTGACCAGGATGCTGAAAGCGATGAAGCCGGTGCCGGCGACGACGACAGGCATGAAGTTGCTGGCGACCATGATGCGCACCGCCACGGTTGCCATCAGCGATGCGACCAGGAAGGTGTGCTGAACGGCGTTGCCGTCCTGCCAGAACAGGTACAGCGGCAATGACCAACTCGAGGCATAGAGGAATTCGGAGGCCGCCAGCATGCCGATCCATTCGTTCATCTTCAGGGCGGACTCCTTGCGCTGCTGCTGGTGCAGGCGGCACAGGTAGACCTGCACGCCCTGACTGAGCAGGGCACAGGAAAACCAGGCAAGACAGGCGGCCCAGTGGATCCAGATCAGATTGGTTGCGGCAAAAACCAGAGCAAGTACCGGCAGGACCATCGCGACCCTGAGTTGGTTACGCACGAAAAGCGTGAGCAGGTCGCGTTCCCATGGGATATCGTCGGGACGCTCCCACATGGTGGGGCCCTTGGAAATCGGTGTGGCATCCCGCAACGCAGCGCGGGCCGTGTCTGCCATGTTGAATCACCCTTCAATCCCAGTAATTTGACAAAATTTTATCGTGCAAGGCTTAAGGCGCCCTTCCGAAACAGGGTAAACATTGTCTTAATGCTCAGCATTTCAGAAGCCGGATAAAGGATCACGCCAATGAAGATTGTCCAGGACGGCAGGGCCCCAAACCCGCGACGCGTTCGCATTTTTCTTGCCGAGAAGTCGATCGAGATCGCATTCGAGACCATCGACATCATGACCGAAGAGCACAAGACGCCGGAGCGGATACAACAGAACCCGATGGCCCGAGTGCCCTACCTGGTGCTCGACGACGGCACGGTGATTGCCGAAACCATGGCGATCTGCCGTTACTTCGAGGCGGTGCAGCCGGCGCCGAGCCTGTTTGGCCGCACGGCGCGCGATCAGGGCGTGATCGAGATGTGGCAGCGGCGGGTCGAGCAGGGGCTGCTTGCTCCGGTGGCGCATGCGTTCCGGCACCGGCATCCGCGCATGGCCCATCTCGAGGTGCCGCAGGTCGCGGAATGGGGCGAGGCCAACGTGCCGAAGGTCGAAGCAATGCTGGACCTGTTGAACGGCGAACTGCAGGGGCGGGCCTATATTGCCGGCGAACAGTTCAGCGTGGCGGATATCACCGCGCTGTGCACCATCGACTTCATGAAGGTGGCGCGGTTCTCGCTTGCCGAGCGCCATGGCAATCTGAAGCGGTGGCATGGGGCCGTTTCGGCGCGACCGAGTGCGCGGGCCTGATGGCGGGTGCCGAGGACGAAGTTTCCCGATTGCTCGACGATATCCGGCGATGCCGCATCTGCCGGGACATGCCTGACGGAGCGCCGCTGCCGCATGAGCCGCGTCCGGTGCTGCAACTTGACCGCTCGGCGCGGCTGCTGATTGCCGGGCAGGCGCCGGGAACGCGGGTGCATGCCTCGGGGCGGCCGTTTACCGATCCGTCCGGAGACCGGCTGCGGCAGTGGCTCGGCATCGGCGAGGATGTCTTCTACGACCAGAGCAAGGTCGCCATCGTGCCGATGGGGTTCTGCTTTCCCGGGCTCGATGCCCGAGGCGGCGATCTGCCGCCGCGCGGCGAGTGCGCAGTGCAGTGGCGGGCGCGGGTGATGGCCCAGTTGCCCGATCTCGGGCTGGTGCTGACGATCGGGCAATATGCCCAACGCTGGCATCTGGGCGGGTTGCGCAAGGCGTCGCTGACGCAGACGGTCGCCAGTTGGCGCGAGTTGTTCGAAACCCTCGAGCCTGCGGTGCTGCCGTTGCCGCATCCGTCATGGCGAAACACCGGATGGCTGAAGAAGAACCCGTGGTTCGAGGCTGAGACCGTTCCGGTGCTGCAGCGCGAGGTGGCCCGATTGCTGGGTTGAGTCCGGCCCTGCGAGCTACTTGTTGCGCAAGCGCCCGGCGATCAGCTGAAAGACATGGATCCAGGCAAACAGGTGGATCAGAATGACGGTCACGAACAGCGGGTTCATGAGGACAACCGGATTTGTCGCCGAGGGCGCAATCTCGAGCGGATATGTGACGATCGCGCCGGGCAGGCTGAACAGGTACTGGACGTCAAACGACCAGCCGAACCGGGGACAAACCGGGGCAGGGGTCCAGCCGGTGTTGACGATCTGACACACCGGCGGTGTGGTAATGGCCATCAGCACGCTGGCCAGCATCAGCTGGGCAACATAGATGGCTCCACACGCCACAAGAAACCAAAAACACAGTCTAAACAGAATGACCTCCAATCCAGGTGCGTTCCGGCGCCGGGGGTGCGGGTTGCGCCGTTGCTCCGGCCACAAGAGCTGCGCACAAACTCGCTCGCATGCGCAGATCCACTCGTGCGCTCAAAGCGTGATATTACCAACCGCAAGGCAACCACACCGTTGAATCTATACTAAAGTTGAAGTTCCAGATTGTGCAATAGTGATCCACACGGTGGGATTCAGGTGTAATGTGGCATACCAGATACCAAATACCACGAGAGAGCCAAGGCGATCAGATGCTGGCACACGATGCTACAGAGCAGGAGCTGGAGGCCCGCCGGCGCGAGACGCGGGTTCCAAGCAAGGAGAGCTTGCGGGCCTCCGGGCAGGTGCAGTCGCTGAGCCGGGCCCTGAAGTTGCTCAATGCGCTTTCCTATCACCCGCAGGGGCTGTCTTTGTCGGAAATCGCGACTGAGGTCGGATTGCCGAATTCAACGGCGCACAGGCTGCTGACAACCTTGCAGAACGAACGCTACGTGCGGTTCGACAACGAGCACTCGGCCTGGATGATCGGGGTACAGGCGTTCCGCGTCGGCGCGGCGTTCGTGCGCTCGCGCGATCTGGTGTCGATCGCGCGGCCGTACATGCGCCGGCTGATGAACCAGTCCGGCGAAACCGTCAATCTGGGCATTCTCGACCGTGGCGAGGTGGTCTATCTGGCGCAGGTCGAAACCCAGAAGATGATGCGGGCCATCGCCGGTCCCGGCGGGCGGGCACCGTTGCACTGCTCGGGGATCGGAAAGGCCTTGCTGTCGTGCTGCGGCGAGGACGACTTCAGGCAGATCACCGAACAGATGCCCTATCACCGGGAAACCCCCAAGACACTCGTCAGCCGCGACAGCTTCATCGAAGACATCCGGCGCGGCCAGGAACATCGCTATTTTCTCGACGACGAGGAGAACGTGATCGGACTGCGGTGCGTGGCAGCGGTGATTTTCGACGAACACAGCCAACCGATGGCCGGGCTTTCGATCTCGGGGCCGACAGCCAGGATCACCAACAGCAGAATTCCATCGCTGGGACGCAGCGTCATTGCCATTGCCGATGAAATAACTTTTGAACTCGGCGGCCACAGACCACAGCTAGGGGTTTGACCGCACTCGCCCGGGTCAGTTATGGATAGGCTGCTGCGCCGCTGCACCAACCGGGTGGCGGCGCGCAGCAGGAATTTCTCATCATCTTCCAAAGGGACAAGACATGGCGCCGATCACCAAGGATGTTGTGCTTTCAGCGCTCAAATCCGTGCAGCATCCGTCTGCCGGCAAAGACATCGTTTCCGCCGGCATGGTTTCGGAAATCGTTATCGCCGGGTCGAACGTCATGTTCGCGCTCAATATCGATGGCGGCGATGCCGGCGCGTTCGAACCGGTACGGGCTGAGGCGGAAAAAGCGGCTTCGGCGATCGCCGGAATCGACAAGGTGATGGTTGCGTTGACCGCTGAAAAACCGGCCGGCGGCGCCAATGGTGCCCAGCCCCGGCCGGCGGCACCACAGCAATCCGCGCCGGCAGCACAGCAGGCTGGCGTTCCAGGGGTAAAGAACATCATCGCGGTTGCTTCGGGCAAGGGCGGTGTCGGTAAGTCGACCACGGCGGTCAACCTGGCCCTTGGGCTGAAGGCGGCCGGCCTGAAAGTCGGCATTCTCGATGCGGACATCTATGGCCCTTCGATGCCGCGCCTGTTGGGACTGACCGGGCAACCGCAACCGGTCGCACCGGGTTCGCGGGTGCTCAAGCCGATGGAAGGCTATGGCGTGGAGGTGATGTCGATCGGCTTCATGGTGGAGGAAGACACACCTGTCATATGGCGGGGTCCGATGGTGATGTCGGCGTTGCAGCAGATGATGCGCGAGGTCGATTGGGGCGAACTGGATGTGATGGTTGTCGACATGCCGCCGGGGACCGGAGACGCCCAGTTGACGCTGGCGCAGCAGACGCCGCTGGCCGGCGCGGTGATCGTGTCGACGCCGCAGGATCTGGCGCTGATCGATGCCCGCAAGGGCCTTAACATGTTCCGGCGGGTCGAAGTGCCGGTGCTCGGGATCATCGAAAACATGAGCTATTTCGCCTGCACCAAATGCGGCGAGCGCCATGAGATCTTCGGCCGTGGCGGCGCTCGGATGGAGGCGGAGAAGCTGGGGGTTCCGTTCCTCGGCGAAGTTCCCCTCGATATTGAGGTGCGCGCGCGTTCAGATGCCGGGCATCCGATTGTCGCCAGCGCGCCGGAAAGCGAGCATGCGGGCATTTACCGGGAGATTGCAAAGAAGGTTTGGGATACGTTGGAAAGCAGGGCTTCGGCGCGCCCGGCACCGCGCATCGTGATCGAATGACCGGAACGGACATATGATGTGACCGCGCCGGCGCAGCAAGTCTTGGCCACTCCCAAGGGATCTGTCGTTCTGGGATTTGCACTGGCGGCCGTCGGCATCATGATGTTGCCGTTCGGCGATGCCATTGCGAAACACCTGACGGGACAGGGGCTGCATCCGGTGCAGATCGCCTGGGGCCGCTGGTTCACCCATTTCCTTCTGTTGACGCCGATTGCGTTGTGGATGCACGGGCGGCGCCTGTGGTGGCCGAAGTCGGCCGGGCTGCAAATCCTGCGCGCCAGCCTGATGTGCGTGGCGACGGTCGCTTACTTCACGGCCCTGCAATTCATACAACTGGCCGACGCGGCCGCGGTTCTGTTCGTTGCGCCGATCATCGTCACGGCGCTGTCCGGGCTGGTGCTGGGCGAGAAGGTCGGACCGCAGCGGTGGCTGGCCGTGGCCGTGGGATTTGCCGGGACCTTGCTGATTGTGCGGCCGGGCGGCGGGATGGCCAGCACCGGGGCGCTGCTGGCCCTGGTCGCGGCCACCTGCTTTTCGGTCTATTTCCTGCTCACGCGCAAACTTGCCCATCACAATCCGCCGCTGGTGACCCTGTGGTTCATGGGCGCGGTCGGTTCGGTTGTCATGCTGCCGCTGATTCCGCCGGTCTGGCAGCCGGCAAGCCTTGAGGCGTGGCTTTGGATTGCGGGTATCGGGGCGATCATGGCGGTCGGACACCTGCTGATCATCCAGGCACTGCAGTATGTCGAGGCATCGGCGATCGCGCCCCTGCCGTATCTGGAACTGATCACTGCCACGGCGCTGGGATACGCCTGGTTTGGCGAATTTCCGGGCGTGATGACGTGGGTCGGGTGCGGGGTCGTGATCCTGGCCGGTCTTTACATTGCCCACCGGGAGCGCAGCCGCGGGCCTGGCGTCCATGCCGCGCGCGTCAAATTATCCGCTACGCAGGCCACGGAAGGGCTTGATATATCGCTGCCGGAGGGCGAGAATTGCCATGAGGGCGAAATTAGGGGCATCGATTGCCGCCATGGACGGCGCGGCAAGGGGGTTGGGTTTATGAAGTCTGTCTTGAATATTCTCGCGGTTGTGTTGATCGGTGCAGGTGTGGCGGCCGGCGTGTTCAGCTTTCTGTCTCCGGGATCGGTTATTTTCGGCTTGAACCTGGGGGTCGCGGCGATCCTGCTGACCGGGGGGTTCGTTCTGCTCGGTCTCAGTGGGGTCATCGGAACGCTTGAGGGCCTGATGGACGTCATGCACGATGCGGCAGCGGCAATGCCGGCGCCGCCGCCGGCGCGGGCGGAACCGATGGTCATGGCGGCACCGCCGATGCGGCCGGACCCGGCGATGGCAAGAACCGCGGGCGGCGGTCTGGCGGATGGTGCCGCGGCCGGTGGTGTTGTCGCTGCCGCCGGTACGGCAGTCGCCGGTACCGCAGTCGCCGCGGGCGCGGAGCAAGTTGCGGACAAAGCCGATGCGACTGTTGCCGAGACGGTCGGTACGGCGCGCGAAGCGGTGGCTGAGACAGTCGAAACGGTACGTGAGGTCGCGGAGCCGGCGGCGGCAACCGCCCGTACCGGTTTTGAAAACGCACTGGCGTCGGCACGCAGCGTTCCGGCTGGTGCTGCAGATGCCGTCGACAGTGCTGCAGACGCTGCCGGTGACGCGGCTGACGAGGTGATCGGGGCTGGGCAGGCGGAGGTCGACAGTGCCAAGGAAACCGTCAGCGATGTTGGCGAGCGCGTGGCCGGGGCCGGGAGCCGTACGGCCGACACGGTGGAGGCAGCCGCCGAGGCACCGCGAGACGCACTTGAGCGCACCGTGCCGGAGCCTGAAAAACCGTCTGACAAGGATGAGCCGCCGGCGCGGGCCGGAGAGCCGGACGCGGAGCCGGTGTCGAAACCAGAGGCGGAGCCTGCACCGGAGCCGGAACCAGCGCCCGAGCCCGAGCCGGAACCAGCGCCTGAGCCAGAACCTGAGCCGGAACCAGCGCCCGAACCAGAGCCAGAGCCGGAACCAGAGCCCGAACCTGAGCCAGAGCCAG
>JAHEJE010000148.1 GCA_024639035.1 Alphaproteobacteria bacterium | reverse complement strand
CTCGGCCAGTTCGACCTGGTCGGCATCCCGTCCGCCCCGCGTGGCATTCCGCAGATCGAGGTCACCTTCGACATCGACGCCAACGGCATCGTCAACGTGTCGGCCAAGGACAAGGGCACCGGCAAGGAACAGCAGATCCGTATCCAGGCGTCGGGCGGCCTGTCCGACGACGAAGTCGAGAACATGGTCAAGGACGCCGAAGCCAACGCCGCCGATGACAAGAAGCGCAAGGAGCTGGTCGAGGCCAAGAACCACGCCGAAGCACTCATCCACTCGACCGAGAAGACCCTCGGTGAGCATGGTGACAAGGTCTCCGAAGCCGACAAGTCGGCCATCGACACCGCCATGAGCGATTTGCGTTCGGCGCTTGAGGGTGAAGACACCCAGGCCATCACCGACAAGACCAACACGCTGGCCCAGGCCGCCATGAAGCTCGGCGAGGCCGTCTATCAGGCGAGCCAGTCCGATACCGACACAGGCGACGGCGGCGAGGCCGGCGACGGCCCGTCGGCGGCCCAGGACGACGATATCGTCGATGCGGACTTCGAGGAAGTCGGCGACGACGATGCCGACGACACCAAGAAGTCGGCCTGACGCGGACGTCTCGAGCTATGCCCCCTGCCGCGCCCATGACAGACATGCGCCCGGCAGGGGTGCCGCTCATCCGGCATAAGGATCAAGCGTTCCATGTCCAAGCGTGATTACTACGAAGTTCTCGGCGTCGACCGCCAGGCCGATGAAAAGCAGCTGAAAAGCGCCTTCCGCAACCTGGCCAAGCAGTTTCACCCCGACGCCAATCCCGACGACGCCGATGCCGAGGCCAAGTTCAAGGAGGCCGCCGAGGCCTACGAGATCCTGAAGGATCCCCAGCGCCGTTCGGCCTACGACCAGATGGGCCATGCCGCCTTTGAAGGCGGCCAGGGCGGACCGGGCGGTTTCGGCCCCGATTTCAACTCATCGATGTCCGACATCTTCGAGGATCTGTTCGGCGAGTTCATGGGCGGCCAGCGCCGTGGCGGCGGCCAGCGCCGTGGCGGTGCCGCCCGCGGTGCCGACCTGCGCTACAACATGGAGATCTCGCTCACCGAGGCCTACACCGGCAAGTCGGCGCAGATCAGGGTGCCGTCGTCGGTGTCCTGCGAGGATTGTTCCGGTTCCGGCGCCAAGCCCGGCACCTCACCGTCGACCTGTTCGACCTGCAACGGTGCCGGCGCGGTTCGCTCGTCGTCCGGTTTCTTCACCGTCGAGCGCACCTGCCCGTCCTGCCAGGGCCGCGGCCAGACCATCTCCGACCCGTGCACCGCCTGCTCCGGCCAGGGCCGCGTCATCAAGGAGCGCACCCTGTCGGTCAACATTCCCGCCGGCGTCGAAGACGGCACCCGCATCCGCCTGGCCGGCGAAGGCGAGGCCGGCGTGCGCGGCGGCCCGTCCGGCGATCTCTACATCTTCCTGTCGATCCGCCCGCACGAATTCTTTCAGCGTGACGGCTCCGATCTCTACTGCCGGGTGCCGATCTCGATGACCTCGGCCGCCATGGGCGGCGACATCGAGGTGCCGACCATCGATGGCAAGAAGGCCCGCGTCGCCATCCCCGAGGGCACCCAGACCGGCAAGCAGTTCCGTTTGAAGTCCAAGGGCATGCCGATCCTGCGCTCGACCCAGCGCGGCGACATGTACATCCAGGCAACCGTCGAGACCCCGGTCAACCTGTCGCGCAAGCAGCGCGAGCTGTTGAAGGAATTCGACGCCCAGGCCCGCGACAACTCACCCCAGTCCGAGGGTTTCTTCTCCAAGGCCAAGGCCTTCTGGGACGGCTTCAGCGCCTGACGCCGGCGGCGCGGGCCGGTGCCGAATGAGCGCGATGCCTTCTAGCGCACGGTCACGCAGGTGCACTTCGCATGGTTTGACACCTTGTGCGAAACCGAACCGACAAGCATGCCCTTGAAGTCGCTCAAGCCCCGGTTGCCCATGATGATCATGTCGGCTTTGGCATCGTCGGCGGTCTTCAGGATGACCTTTGTCGGGTCGCCCTCCTCGACCCGGCTTTCGACCTTGCTGACGCCCTTGTCGCGGCAGATTGCCGACACGTTCGAGAGCACGTACTTGCCGACGAAATCCAGCTCTTCGAAGGAAAGCTGAACGTCCTTCTTGCTGCCGACCCGCGCCATGATCTCTTGCGGGATGTTGACCAGATTGCCGGCACTCGCCCGGTTCCCGCCAACCTCGATCTCAAGCGCCTTCCTGACGCCTTCGGACATATGCCCGCGCAGCAACACATGCAGCAGGATGACCTGCGCATCGTACTTGGAGGCCAGGTCGCTCGCCAGCTCAACCGCCTTCACCGAATGCGCTGAGCCATCGACCGGCACCAGAATTTTCTTGATCATTGGTTTTATCTCCCTCTGCGAGCCGCATTCCGGGGTTTGGCCCCAATTTGCATGTCACCCATTCCCCAAAGGAACTACTTGCACCCACCGCCGCCGTCAACCGCAACCTTGCGGAAAGATGCAGCACGCAAGCCGCAACCCGCTCGCCCGTGGGGAGGCTGAACACCGCAACAGCAATGGCGCACCGCAGCCGACACGACCCCCATCCCTCCGCCCGGGAGCAGACGACGCCGGCAACGCCAGCGCCGGATAAGGGCCACGGCCCGGCCGGCCACTTCAGCACCCCGAAGAACTGTCACCCCGGCGAAGGCCGGGGTCCAGACAAGCCTCCCGGCCCGCCGCAACCCTGCCCTGGATGCCGGCCTTCGCCAGAATGACGAATCCGCGCAAGCCCAACCTGCACTGTCCGCTTCACGCCTGACAACAGACCCAAACCAGCAACAAACAACGCTTCCGAGATGTGCCATTTCCTGCCGACAGCCTGTTCGCGATCGACGGTGGAAATGAGTGGATAACGGACGAGCGTCAGTTTCGCTTCGACGTCCGCTTAGCGCTATAAACGGTAGTGCCGGGGCCGACCTTCAGAATTACGGAGTTGAAGGCACAGCGGAAGCTCAGGCGAGGCGACAGTTCTCCTTGGTGCCGATTTTGTTGACAAAGTCTTTTTCTCGCTGAAGCCTGTTCGATTTGGCCGGGCCAGCCGATGTCAGGCCATTGGGGTATTTCCGATCCGGTAGCTGCCACTGGCACAGAAGCCGAAATTCTGCAGGCTTTTGCCGACGCCTACAAGATGCTCAACAACCGCATATCGAATTTCGTGAATCTGCCGATCGACAGCTTGGACCACCAGTCATTGCGAAAGCGATTGGATGAGATCGGAAAGCAAAATTGACCCACATCATGGCGCCGCACCTTTTAAAATGTACGGGTGCGAAATCAGCTCAAAAAGTAAAACCACTGGGAACACCGAATGAGTAGTGACGTCGCCGTAGCATCAAAAGCGTCCTCCGTCGGGATTGGTTTCTTTGAAAAGTGGCTGTCGGTTTGGGTCGCCCTGAGCATCGCTGCCGGGATTGCACTGGGCAGCTTTATGCCGGATGTCTTCAAATTTTTCGCTGGTCTGGAATACGCGTCTGTGAATCTGGTTGTAGCCATTCTGATTTGGGGAATGGTCTATCCCATGATGGTGAATGTCGACTTTGCGAGCCTGCGTCATATCGGGGATCGTCCAAAAGGACTGCTGATCACCATTATCGTCAACTGGCTGATCAAACCATTCACGATGGTTGCGCTGGGCGTGCTGTTCTTTGAAGTTCTTTTTGCCGATCTTATCGCTCCTGCTGATGCGCAGCAGTACATAGCCGGCCTGATCCTGTTGGGAGCCGCACCGTGCACCGCCATGGTGTTCGTCTGGTCGCAGCTTACACGCGGCGATGCAACCTACACGCTCGTTCAGGTTTCTCTGAACGATATCATCATGATCTTCGCGTTCGCACCGATTGTGGCGTTACTGCTCGGCGTTACTGATATCGATGTCCCATGGCGGACATTGATCCTGTCCGTTGTGCTCTATGTGGTCATTCCGCTAACCGCTGGAGCGGCCACTCGAAAGTGGCTGGCAAGCCGTGCAGACGACGAAAAAGCGGCCGTCACACAGTTCACCAATCGCATCAAGCCATTCTCGGTTGTGGCGCTTCTGACCACGGTAGTCCTGTTGTTCGGCTTCCAGGGTCACGTGATCTTGGACCGCCCGATGTTGATCGCGCTGATTGCCGTGCCGCTTGTTGTGCAGTCCTATGGCATATTCGCGGTCGCTTATGGTGCGGCCTACCTATGGCGGGTGCCGTTCAATGTGGCAGCGCCATGTGCCCTGATCGGCACATCCAATTTCTTCGAACTGGCCGTTGCTGTTGCCATTAGCCTGTTTGGCCTAAATTCGGGAGCCGCCCTAACGACTGTGGTTGGCGTGCTGGTCGAAGTCCCGGTAATGTTGTCGCTCGTGGCTTTCGCAAACCGGACACGCGGCCTGTTTCCGGCCTCACAGTGACAGCCAGAGAAAGGATGATCATATGAAACGAGAGCACAAAGCCTGCTACGGCACAATGTTTCATGAAACTTTGCACTTCAAAACTAACCGAGAAATGAATGGCAAAGTCTTTAGCTTCGAACTTGACTCTTTGGGGTTAGGTCGCTCGGAGCGTGTTGTGAACGCAGACATCACAGAATGGGATGATTGTCTGAACTGCGCAGAATTCGATCATTGCTACAGATTTTGCATGGCCAAATTGACTCTTGAGGGAGCAATTACAGGCGACTAGGGTCAGGTGGAGGGCGGTGTCCGGGAGAGGTGCGTTGACGAGGCGCGGGGCTGGTCGGAGGTTTGACGAGGTCCTCCGCCCCGAGAATTGCCGCAAGGCACTTGGGGCTGCCGGAAGCGGTAACACCTGTTTTGCTTGTTGGCCCGATTGTACGCGACGCTGCGATCAGCTGTTGCGCAGATCGTTGGTGGCTTTCAGCATTGCGACGATCAAGGCGTCGCGCTGTGCACAGGCTTGCCCGACACTTCGGCCATCAGCCTCTTCGTCAACCCCCTTGCTCAGCATGGCAGCAACATCGCCATCAAGCCGGCTATCCCCCAGGTCGTCCCACCAGCGATGGAAGCTGTCGCGGTACCTGTTGCAGAACTCCTGCATGCCGCCGGCTCCTGCGCCGAGGTGGAACAGCATGTGTGGCCCCATGGCGGCCCAGCGCAGGCCGGGCCCTGCCCACACTGCCTTGTCGACATCCTCAACCGATGCAACACCGCTGGTGACAAGATCGATGGCCTCGCGCCACAGGGCAGCCTGCAGCCTGTTGGCGACGTGCGCAGGCACTTCCCGCCGGACCCGGATCGTGACCTTGCCGACGGCTTCGTAAAAGCGCTCGGCACGGTCCAGAACACCATCGGCGGTGTTGCCATTGGCCACCAGTTCGACCAGCGGAATGAGATGCGGCGGGTTGAAGGGATGGCCGAGCACGAAGCGCGACGGATCCGACCAGCCGCCCTGCATTTCCGTTAAGGTCAGCCCGGACGCCGATGACGCGACGACGGCGCCAGGTGCCAGCTCCGGCTCAATCTCGCGGTAGAGCGCGTGCTTGATCTCAAGCCGCTCGGGCACACTTTCCTGCACGAATTGGGCGCCGGCGACCGCGCCCGCCGCAGATCTGTGAAACGTCACAGCATCGGGGTTTCCACGCCCGGTCAGCCCAAGCTCCTCCAGCGTCGGCCAGGCCCGTTCGACATAGGCGCGAACCGATTTCTCTGCATCGTCCGCCGGGTCGTAGACGGCAACGCTGCGGCCCGAAGCCAGGAACAGTGCCGTCCAGCTGGCACCGATCACACCAGCCCCCAATGTGGCGATGTGGTGAAATTCACCCATCAGAACATCCCCGGTTGCAGCGGCGAGGCAGCCGTCAGCCCGCCGTCGATTGTGAAACATTGCCCGCTGGCAAAGGATGACGCATCGCTGGCCAGCCACACCGCCAGGTTCGCAACATCTCGCGGCAGACCGAAGCGGCCGGCCGCATGGCGGGCGAGCGCGTCGCGTTTTGCGGCCTGCGGATCGTTGGCCACGGCAAAGCCCGCATCGGCCATGCCGGTCATGATCCACCCCGGGCAAATCGCGTTGCAGCGGACAGCCGGGCCGTGATCGACGGCGATCGACCTGGTCAGGCCATGCACGAAGGCCTTGGATGCATTGTAGAGCGCCATGCCCGGATCGGCGGTATTGCCGGAGATCGAGCCGATGTTGATGATCGAGCCGCCTTCGGACATTGCCGGAATGAAACTGCGGCAGGCGAGAAAGACGCCCCTGGCATTGACGCCCATCAGCGTGTCCCAATCCTCGTCTGTGGTCTCCACGACGGTCTTTTCAATCTGCAGACCTGCATTGTTCACCAGTGTCCCGATGGCGCCGAACGCATCGCAGGCAACCTGCTTGAGCGCTTCAACGTCGGCGCTGTCTGCAATGTCGGTCTGCTGCCATAACACGACATCTGGCAGATCATCGGGCCTGGCGCCGCGCCCGCATGTCAAAACGCGCGCCCCTTCGGCCACCAACCCATCGACGATGGCGCGCCCGATGCCCTGTCGGCCGCCGGTGACGACGGCGGTCTTTCCTGAAAGCTGGTTCATCGGTTGCCTCTTGCACACATCAGAATTTCACCCGGTCACCGCCCTTGAGCGCCAGGCGTTGGCGCGCCTCACACGGGGTGGCAACCTCAAGGCCGAGATTTTCGACAATCGAACGGATCTTGCGCACCTGCTCGGCATTCGACTGCGCCAGTTCGCCCTTGCCGATATACAGACTGTCTTCAAGCCCGACCCTGAGGTTGCCGCCCAGCATGGCAGACTGGGTCGCAAACGGCATCTGGTGGCGCCCGGCAGCCAGCACCGACCATTCGTAGTTCTCAGGCCCGAACAGACGATCGGCCGTGCGGTGCAGATGCATCAGGTGATCGAGCTCAGCGCCCATGCCGCCCAGAATGCCGAACACCATCTGGATGAAGAACGGCGGCTTGATCAGTCCTTTGTCGACGAACCATTTCACGTTGTACAGATGACCGAGGTCGTAGCACTCGAACTCGAAGCGGGTGCCATGGCCCTCGCCCAGTTCCTTCAGCGCATATTCGATGGTCGCAAAGGTATTGGGGAAAATGAAGTCCTTCGTCATTTCAAGGAATGCCGGCTCCCAGTCGTGCTTCCAGCCGGAGTATTTTTCGAGCATCGGAAAGATGCCGAAATTCATCGAACCCATGTTCAGTGAAGCCATTTCCGGGCTGGCCGTGGTTGCAGCCAGCAGCCGTTCATCCATCGTCATGCCGAGGCCGCCGCCGGTCGATACGTTGATCACCGCATCGGTCGATTGTTTGATCACCGGCAGGA
>JAHEJE010000147.1 GCA_024639035.1 Alphaproteobacteria bacterium | reverse complement strand
AGTCACACGACATGTGCTCGTGACTGCCACCGCGGCTGAAATCGATGCTGTTGACCTTCTTGCCGCCCTTGACGTCGGTGATGACGCCGCCGGCGATCACCGGCACGCCGCCGGCATCGAGGTCCGGGGCATCGCTACGCGCATCGATCAGCGCGCGCACTTCGATGCCATGGGCGACGAGGTCGCGCGCCGTACGATAACCGCTGTCATTGTTGGTGAAGACGACACCGGAACGGCCCGGCACCGCGGCGTAGCGGTTGGCAAAGGTGCGGATGGCCGAGGCCTGCATCACGCCAGGCCTGTCGTTGCCGCCGAAGACGAGCGGGCGTTCTTCGGCACCGCTCGCCAAGACGATACGCCTGGCGGCGATCTTCCACATGCGCTCGACAGGCGCATTGTGCGACGGCACCGCGACATGCTTTTGCACCCGTTCGAGGCAGCCGACGATGTTGCCGTCATACCAACCGAAGGCCGTGGTGCGCGGCATCAGGATGACGTTGCTCATCGCTGAAAGCTCACTGAGAGTATCGGCCGTCCATTCCACGCCGGGCCTGCCGTCGATCTCTTCGTTCTCGTTGAGTAGCGAACCGCCGAGCAGTGCGCCTTCGTCGACCACGGTGACCCGAGCACCGGCCCGTGCAGCGCTCAATGCGGCCATCAGGCCGGCCGGCCCGGACCCGATGACCAGCACATCGCAATGGCCATAGGCCTTTTCATAGCGGTCAGGGTCTGCCTCGTGGGTTGCCCGACCAAGACCGGCAGCGCGGCGGATCAGCGGCTCGTAGACTTTTTCCCAGAACGACTTCGGCCACATGAATGTCTTGTAGTAGAAGCCGGCTACGAAGATCGACGAGGCCAGTGAATTGATCGCACTGACATCGAAGTCCAGTGACGGCCAGCGGTTCTGGCTCTTCGCTGTCAGGCCGTCATAGAGCTCCTGCACGGTGGCGCGAACGTTGGGCTCCTTGCGCCCACCGGTGCCAATTTCCATCAGTGCATTGGGTTCCGACGGCCCCGCTGTGATGGCGCCGCGCGGCCGGTGATATTTGAAACTGCGGCCCATGAGGTTGACGCCGTTGGCAATCAGTGCCGAGGCGACGGTGTCGCCGTGAAAGCCGGAGAACGTCTTGCCGTCAAAGGTGAAATCCAAGGGCCTGTCGCGGTCGATCAGGCCGCCGGAGGATAAACGAAGACCGCTCATACCTTGCCCTTCGCGTTGTAGTCGCGCGCCGTGGTCACGCCGAAGATCTCGTGGGTCTCGGTATCGCGGTCGACCACCAGCCACGACCGGCAGCCACCCGAATGATGCCAGTGCTCGTGCATCCGGCCTTTCAGGTTGTCCCGGATGTAGACGTAGTCGAACCACTCATCCATGGTATCGGGTTCATTCGAGGTCGGGCGCTTCAGTGAGGCGTCGCCAAGACAGGTGAATTCCTCGTTGGGGCGCTCGCCGCAGTAAGGACATTTGATACGCATAGCAGCCGCTCCCCTAGTGCAGGTTGGGTTGGGCGCCGGCGCCCTTTTCATCGACGGTGTAGCCGGTGCGGAACCGGTCGAGCCGCATCAGCGAATTGAACTCGTGCGGGCGGTCGTTGGCTATGGTGTAGGCATAACACCAGCCCGATGCCGGCGTAGCCTTGAAGCCGCCGTAGCACCAGCCGCAGTTGAGGTACATATTGGGGATGTGGGTCTTGTCGATGATCGGTGTGCCGTCCATCGACATGTCCATGATGCCGCCCCACGAGCGCAGGACCTTGATGCGCGACAGGCCGGGGATCATGGAGACGCCAGCCTCGATGACATGCTCAACTGTCGGCAGATTGCCGCGCCGGGCATATGAGTTGTAGCCGTCGAGATCGCCGCCGAACACCAGCCCGCCCTTGTTGGATTGCGACACGTAGAAGTGTCCGGCGCCGAAGGTCACGACATTGGGGATGTAAGGCTTCAGTCCCTCGGACACGAAGGCCTGCAGAACATGGCTCTCCAACGGCAGCTTCATGCCGGCCATGGCCGCGACTTCGGATGAATTGCCGGCCGCGCACAGTGCCAGCTTGTTGCAGCCGATGGAGCCGCGCGAGGTTTCGACGCCGAGCACCTTGCCGTTCTCGATCTTGATGCCCTGTACTTCGCAGTTCTGGATGATGTCGACACCGCGGCTGTCGGCGCCGCGGGCAAAGCCCCAGGCCACCGCGTCATGACGCACCGTGCCGCCGCGGCGCTGGATCAGCGCGCCCTGGATGGGAAAGCGGGCATTGTCGAAATCTAGGAACGGAACCATCTCGCGCACCTGTTCGCGGTCGAGCAGTTCGGCATCCACACCATGGATGCGCATGGCATTGCCGCGCCGGGCGAAACCATCGCGCTGGGCATCGGAATGGTACAGGTTCATGATGCCGCGTTGCGAGATCATGGCGTTGAAGTTGAAGTCCTGCTCAAGACCTTCCCACAGCTGCAACGACTTTTCATAAAACGGCTCGTTGCCGGGCAGCATGTAGTTCGAGCGGATGATGGTTGTGTTGCGGCCGATGTTGCCCGACCCGAGCCAGCTTTTTTCCAGCACAGCGACATTGGTGATGCCATGTTCCTTGGCCAGGTAATAAGCCGTCGACAGGCCGTGGCCACCGCCGCCGACGATCACCACGTCGTAGGATGACTTCGGCTCCGGTTCGCGCCAGGCCGGTTTCCAGTTCTTGTGGCCGGACCAGGCATTCTTTGCCAGTGAGAAGATACTGTAGCGCATATAGGCTCACCCCATCGACGGCGCGCGTCCGCCCCACCGGCTGCGCCCAAGACATTCCGGCAAGTTCAGCAACATGGTGTCCGTTTGTCTTTTCTTTAAGCGACAATTTATTCTATATTTGGGCCACAAATGACCGCGACCGACGCCAAATCACCGTATCGGGTGGCTTTTTTGCTGATTCCCGGTTTTGCTCTGATGTCCTATTCATCGGCTGCCGAGCCATTGCGCGCCGCCAATCTTCTGTCCGGCCGGAACCTGTTTGACTGGGTGCATGTGTCACCGGACGGCAAACCGGTCGAAGCGTCGTCCGGGGCCACCATCGCCTGCAGTGCCAGTCCGGGCACTGCTCGCGAAGTCGATCTCGTTCTGGTGTGCGCCGGCGGCAATCCGGCCGCCTTCAGCGATGCGCATGTATTCGCCTGGCTCAGGCGTTGTGATGCCAGGGGCGTGGCCATTGGCGGCGTCTCCGGCGGACCTTACATTCTGGCCCGCGCCGGGTTGATGAAGGAACGCCACATGACCGTGCACTGGGAACATGCCGCGGCACTCTCCGAGGATTTCCCCGATCTGATGCTGTCGCGGGCGCTGTATATTGTCGACCGCAATCGCCTTACCTGCGCCGGCGGCGTTGCACCGCTCGACATGATGCATGCGCTGATCGCCGAACGCCACGGCAATACGCTGGCGACCCGGGTTTCCGATTGGTTCCTGCATACCGACATCCGACCGGCCGGAGGCCCGCAGCGCGCTTCGCTTACTGAGCGTTACGGCGTGCACCGGCGCGAGCTCATCGCCGCGCTGGAATTCATGGAGCACAATCTCGGCAGCCCGCAGCCGCGTCGTGCGGTCGCAGAGCGCATCGGCCTGTCGGTGCGCCAGCTCGATCGGCTGTTCGCCAGCGAGATGGGCGTGAGCTTTGCCGAGCACTACCGCATGATTCGCCTGGAGCGGGCACGCGACCTGTTACGCCAGACAGCCCTGCCGGTCACGGAAATCGCGCTGGCTTGCGGGTTTGCCTCACCCGGCCACTTTTCAACCAGTTACGGGCGGCATTACGGCCTTGCTCCGCGTTTGGAACGGCGCAAGGGCGTTTCCCCGAGATAGGCGGTCAGGCCAGGCAGATCTGTCCGGGCGAAAAGTTCTGCGGTCGGTGCGACGGCTTCGATGTTGCCGTTGTCCAGAAAGGCGGTATGGCTGGCGGCGCGGCGGGCGTCGTCCGGGTTGTGGGTGATGAGTAATACGGTCATGGCGTTCTCGATCTGGATATGTGCGACAAGGTCGAGCATGTCGGCCTTGAGGGCCGGGCCGAGCGCGGCAAAGGGTTCATCGAGCAGCAGGAGCGGTTGCGCCCGGACGACAGCGCGGGCCAGTGCCACGCGCTGGCGTTCACCACCGGAGAGTTGACCGGGCAGGCGGTGTTGCTTGCCGGAGAGACCGACGCGGTCGAGGGCCTCGGCGATGCGGGCCCGGTCGGGCTCGGTCAGCCGCAGGTTGGGAGCGATGCCGAGAGCGACGTTGGTCTCGACGTTGAGATGGGCAAAGACGTTGTTGTCCTGGAACAGCATGGTGACCGGCCGGGCGGCCGGCGGCAGGTTCGTCATGTCCTGACCGGAAAAATGAATGGTACCAGACTGCGGCGCTTCAAATCCGGCGATCAGGTTAAGCAGAGTGGACTTGCCGGCACCGGAGGGACCGATGATGGCGAGCAGGCTGCCGGCGGGTAGGGACATATCGAAATGTACCTGCCAATCGGCATAGGCAAATCTCAGATTGGCGATTTCAAGCCCGCTGGGGTTGATCGGTGTACTCATTCTTTGGCGCGGCTTTCGGATGTTTGCGAGATACGCTCGGCGAGGGCGACGAGGCCGAGGCAGAAGATCATCAGGATGAGGGCCAGGCCGGAGGCATCATCAATGCGGTAGCTGCCAAAGCGCTGGTAGAGCAGGAATGGCAAGGTGGTGAAGTCCTGCGAGCCGAACAGAGCGATGACGCCGAGGTCGCCGATGGACAGGGCGGCAGCAAAGGCTAGCGCCAGAGCGAGGGGGCGTTTGAGCGTCGGCAGATCGATGAGTTGCAAGCGTGACCAGCCGGTCAACCCCAGGCTGGCGCACAGACGGTCGTGGTCAGCGTGGGCGCGGGCGATGGCCGGTGCCAGGATGCGCAGGGCAAACGGCAAGGCCATGAGGGCGTTGATGGTGACGACCATGGCCGGGCCAACTGTGTTGGCAGCAGCCAGGCGATGCAGCAAAACGAACCAGCCGGCAGCAAGGACGACGGGCGGGGCAACGAGGATGAGATTGCCGGCGACACCGGAAACCGAAGCAAACAGCCTCGAGATGCCGGGATTTCGGCGGTTCTCACGGGCAGCAGTGGCGAGCGACCAGGCGGCGGTGACGCACAGGGCGGCAGAGGCCGCGGCGATGGTTGTGCTGGTGACGAGGGCGCGCCAGACAAGGGGGTCGGCGGCAAGTCGTGGCAGATCGGCTGTAAGGCCGGAGACGACGACGGCAACCATTGGCGAAATGATGAACAGGGCTGCCAGGATGATAACGGCGCCGTCGAAGATGCGCATGGGCATGGCGGCGAGATCGGGTCGTATAATGCGGCGGCCGAGGCCCGGGGCGGCGTGCATGTCGGCTGTAAAGCGGCCGGCGAGGGTAACGAGGATGGTGCACAGGGCGATCTGGACAAGCGCCAGAATCACGGCGCGGGCCGGATCGAAATCGAAACGCAGTGCCTGGTAGATGGCGACTTCGATGGTCGTGGCACGCGGGCCGCCGCCGAGCGTGAGGACGACGGTGAAGCTGGCGATGCACAACATGAAGATGAGGGTTGCAATGCCCGGCAGGCCGGAGCGGATCACTGGCCATTCGATGAGGCGGAAGATGGTGGCGGGCGGCAGATTGAGCTGGGTTGCGAGGCGCCAGGTTTCAGCTGGCACGCGCTCGAAATGGACCAGCAGCAGACGGGTGGCGAGCGGCAGGTTGAAGAAGACGTGAGCAATGAGGATGCCGGACAGGCCGTAAATGTTGAGGTTGCTGTCTAAGGCGGTGTTGACCCAGCCGGTGCGGCCCCACACGGCGACGACACCGAGCACGGCGACCAGCGCCGGCAGGGCGAGCGGGACGGCAAACAGCTTGATGAGCAGGTTGCGTCCGATAAAAGTCTGGCGGCGTGTGAGGGCCATGGTGAGCGGCACGGCAATGGCAACGGACACAAGAGTGGACAGTGTTGCCTGCCACAGGGTGAAGACAATGACACGGCGGAAATATGGTGAGGTGAGCTGTGCCAGCCCGGACAGGTCGGTTGTGGCGATGAAGGCGAGGGCGGCGAATGCACCTGCGACGAGAACGAGGATGACCGCCAGCGCCAGGGCGCCGGCGGCATAGGGTCTGGTTGTGCTGCTATGAGCGGGCACTTATTTGCTCATGACGTTGAGCCATTCGTCGATCCACTGGCGCCGGTTTGCGGCGACTTCATCGGAGGTGTAAAGCAGAGTCTTTGCCGGGGTGACGAGCTGGCCGAACTGTTCAGGCAGGGGGCTTGAAGTCTTGCCGGCAGGGAACATCCAGTTGTTGGTCGGGATGTGGTCCTGGAAGCCGGGGCCGGTCATGAAGGCCAAGAAGCGCTTGGCGAGTTCCGGATTCTTCGATGATTTGACCGCGGCCGCGACTTCGATCTGCAGGTAGTGGCCTTCCGCAAAGGCGGCGGCTTGGTAGCGGTCGGAAGTCTCGGCGATCATATGGTAGGCGGGAGATGTGGTGTAGCTCAGAACCATCGGCGCTTCACCCTTGGTGAACAGGCCATAGGCCTCACTCCAGCCGGGGGTGACGGTGAGGACGCGCGGACGCAATTTTGCCCAGGCCTCGCCAGCCCTTTCGCCGTAGACCGACTTCATCCACAGGAGAAATCCAAGACCGGGAGTGGAAGTGCGCGGGTCCTGCAGGACAATCTTTTGTTCCGGGTTGCCGGTGACGAGTTGATCGAGGCTGGCCGGCGGGGTCTTCATCTTTTCAGTGTCGTAGATGACGGCGAAATGGGCGTAGTCGTATGGCAGGAAGGTGTCGTCGGACCAATCGACCGGCAGGTTGAGCGCGGCATCGGTTATGCCGTGCGGGGCGAACAGACCGGTGGCGCTGGCTTCGGTCATCAGGTTGTTGTCGAGGCCCAGAACCACGTCGGCCTTGGTGCCTTCGGCTTCCAGCTTGAGGCGGTTGAGGATGGCGACGCCATCGGCGATGGCGACGAAGTCCACGGTGCATTTGCACTCCGCTTCGAAGGATGCCTTGACCTTGGGGCCCGGACCCCAGTCGGCGGCAAAGCTGTCGTAGGTGTAGACGGTGAGAGTGTCCTTGGCCTGAAGAGCACCGGCAAAGGTGATGAGGGAAATGAACAGATATGTGAGCAAGCGCATGTCCGCCTCCAATCAAATGTCAACAGGTTGAAGGGACGGACCTTGTCTTCCAGACAACTCTTCCTCCCTCCGCCGGCATTATCCGGATCAGGTTCGTCGGGTTGGCGATGCGGCGTTTGCCGTTCATCATCTCTCAGCCGTTTCCGGCACCCCGTAGAGTGAGGCGAAACATATGGGGGATGGCGGATGGGTTCAAGCGAATTCGCCCGG
>JAHEJE010000146.1 GCA_024639035.1 Alphaproteobacteria bacterium | reverse complement strand
AGTTCGCCCTTTATCGGCGGGTGGACGAATATCCGTGCGACCTCGGGGTAGGATGCCGCGCGGCGTATCAACCTGGCGTGCGCCTCGGTCCATATTTTCGGGTTGACCTTGGTGCGCGAGGAAATGACCGAGATGGCCGACATCTTTTCGCGCTCGGTTCGGTTCAACTCGCGGTCCGGCATCGGCCTCAGCCAGACATCCGCATCCAGGCCGACCTGATGGCTGGCGTGTCCCGACAGCATCGGACCGCCGCGCGGTTGCGCCAGATCGCCGACAAGGAGGCCGGGCCAGCCGTCCTGCGCCTTTGCTTCGATGGCCAGGCGCTTGACCAACTCCACCAGATGCGGGTGGCCCCAGTTGCGGT
Source organism: Alphaproteobacteria bacterium (assembly GCA_024639035.1). Classification (GTDB taxonomy): domain Bacteria; phylum Pseudomonadota; class Alphaproteobacteria; order Rhizobiales; family Aestuariivirgaceae; genus JAHEJE01. The sequence continues at coordinate 7,022 of JAHEJE010000146.1, read as the reverse complement.
TGCGGCTGAGGCGCATGGCCTGCCAGGCCGAGCCCGTCTCCGGCAGTTTCACCCCGCCGGCCAGGCAGCCCTTGGAATAGAAGCCGATGGCCCGCGGCTTGAGCGGCGCCGAGGTCTTCTTGCTGCCGAAAAGCTTCTTTGCCGGCACTTTGGTGATCTCGCGCTGGGAAAGCTCTGCAGCTTGTGCCCAGGACGGCACAGCGGCGGGCAGGGCGATCAGCAAGCCGAGAATTACGGCGGCAAGAACGCTACTTCTTGCGGAAGGTATCGAGAGAGACAACTTTTGAATCATCATTCGATGCATCCGGTGGCGTGTTGCTGTCATCGGTGTCGCCAGTTGCCTCCGGCGCTTCTTCTTTTGGCGGCCCTGCTTCAGATTCATTGCTGGCGGTCAGGGCGGAGTCGTTTTCGGCGACCTCGAACTGCAGTCCGAACTGAACCGAGGGGTCGAAGAAACCTTTAACGGCTGCAAACGGAATGCCCAGCTCTTCCGGTATACCATCGAAAAACAGCTGAATTGAGAAGCGGTCGTCAAGGACCCGCAGTCCCGAGAACTGGTGCTGGACAACGATCGTCATCTCTTCCTTGTATTTTTCCCGCAGCCGGTCAGAAATTTCGACGCCGGGTTCGCGGGTTCCGAAGGCGATGAAGAAATGGTGCTCGCCGGGCAGGCCTTCGCGTTCGACCCGCTTCAACGCCAGCCGCACAACGCCGCGCAATGCATGCTGGGCCAGCAAGTCGTAGCGCATCAGGTCTTCAGCCATGAATCCTCTCCAGGTCGGTTCGCCAGCCGGCGACTCAAGGTGAGCTTATAGCAGGTCCGGTGATGGAACCATAGGTGTGTGTGGGCCGGGGCCAGCGGGTTACGCGAAGATTGCTCGAACCGGTAAAATTCGATCGTTTGGCTGAACGGCGATTTCAACAGTTTTTGGCAAGCTGTTTCCATTGCTTCTTGGCGGAGGGTTGTGGGGACATGTTTACCGTAGATACCGGGTTGCGACCGGTCCTTTGGGCACTGTTGCTGCTTTCAATTCTGATCGTGCGTCCCGCGGATGCGCGGATCATCGTTGAAAGCAAGCCTGCGTGGCAAGGCGCCGGCACTGAGATGCCGCATCACCATTCCAGCGACGGTGATGCGACTTTGCGGCCGGAGCTCAAACCGCAACTGTTCCGCGTCAGCCGGGTCGATTTGCAGACCGGCTGTCTGGCGATAGCGATCTATTACGAGGCGCGCGGGGAGAGCGAAGTCGGCCAGATCGCCGTCGCCCAGGTCATCCTCAACCGGGTCGAGAGCCGGAAATACCCCAGCTCGATCTGCAATGTTGTCTATCAGAACGCGCACAGGCGCAACCGGTGCCAGTTCTCGTTTGCCTGTGACGGTCGGGCGGAAGACCCGCGCAACCGCAGGGCATGGTTGAAGGCGGTGTCGCTGGCGCGGGCGGTGCGCTGCGGGGTTGCCTGTGTCAGCGGTCCGCACGGCGAGCCGCCGCTGGCGCGACTTGGCGCGACGATGCGCCGGGTGAGCCACTATCACGCGACCTATGTCGCGCCGGGCTGGAGCCGCCGCCTGCAGCGCACGGGCCGGATCGGCCAGCACATCTTCTATGTCAGTGCGCGGGTATGGTCCTGATCGGCAGGGCGTGTCGGCGTGAAAAGAAAGTGAGGGCTTCTGTTGCCAGGTGCCCTCGAACCCCGCCTAGCCCTGCGACGGACTAGGACTTAATTTGAAGCGATCGGACTGCGTTACGCAGCCAGACGTGCTTCCGCATAGTTGTCGTTTGCAACTATTGAGTCGGCCCGATATCGGCGGAACCATGCCGAGCGAAAACCTGCCCTTTACGCCCTCGTCGATCCTAGTTCACCCCCAGCAGATACCGTCTGGAGGAGCCACCTTGCCTGAGTTGTCTCAATCTGGAGACGGCATTTGGTGGAGGTGCCGGGTACTGCCCCCGGGTCCGATAGGTTTATTACGACCGTCATTTATCGCCATAGCCGGTCCGAAGACCGGCATGGCTAATATAGTGGATTTCATGCCGGAGTTAAAGGGCAGTAGCTCCAGGGGAAATACCACGACTGTCTGGCACCGCGGATGGCGCGGGTGACGGCGAAGGCGATGCCCGTGGTAAGGCCTGTCAAATGGGCCAGGCCGTGTGATGGCCAGGCGAGATTTGCGCTGATCAGAGGGCCGAAGGCGGCCTCCCAGGCGATCTTTGCGCCGGCGCCGGCGATCAGGACGAGCCAGACCTTGTGGCGGGTTCGGGTGAAAAGTTCCAGGCAGACATAGGCGAACAGTGCGTTCAATACGCCGGACAGGCCGGCGTAGAGCAGGGTGGTGGTGCTCAGCGACACCAGCATCACGCTGATGACGCCAGTGCCAAGAGCAAGAAGCTGCAACAAGGTGCTGCGGCCATTGTCGGGACTCGATTCGATCAGCCAACCGAGGCCGAGAAGGGCGGCGGCGTTGGCGGCAAGATGGCTCCAATCGAGATGAACCAGGTGACCGGTGATGAGGCGCCAGCTTTCGCTGGCCTGTATGGCGGTGCGGTCATAGGCCAGATGCTCGAAGGCGCCGGGAATAATGTGGGCGATGAGCATGACTGCGGCGAGGGTCAGGGTGACCCACGGCATTTGCATGCCGTGGGCCAGGGACTTGCGGTGGGTCTTCATCGTTCAATCCTCCTTTTTTCCGGGTTCAGGCCGAGCGGCGGGTTTTGAAGCCGAAGAAGGCTGCGATGGAGGCCAGGATGGCACCGAGGACGCCAAGGTTGCCGCTGCCACCGCCGCCCGAGCGCGAACCGGAGTAGCTCGGCTGGGTCTTGCCCGAGAACATCGGCTTGGCGGTATCGACGCGGGTGGTCTTTACCGGCTGGCTGGCGCGCTGTTGCCGGGCGGTCTGCTCGACAGCGAGCCGTTGCTTGTTGGTGCGGTCGATGCCCAGTTCGGCGAAACGCTCCTCGCGCACCGTGATCATCGAAGTAAACGGCGAGACGATGCCGAATTCCTTCGAGGTGTCGATGACAGACTGCTTGGCATCGGCGTCTTCGCCGAGCAGTTGCATCTTGTAAAGTTCGGTCTCGATCGACTGATAGGCCCACAGGCGCTCGACCTCCGGGTTGCGTGTTGCGGTGTCAGGGAAGTCGAATGTGGTGGTGTAGTTGACCGGCTTGCCGGAGATCTTGCCCGCCAGGGTGACTTGCGCCGCACCGGCGTTCCAGTAGTGGCCGAACAGCACCAGTTGCTCGCCGTTGTAGAGCGTCTTGATGTCGTCGCGGGCGATATCGGCGATGCGCAGGTTGCCGCCGACCGACTTCACTTCGACCTTGAGGCCGTGCAGGGCCTCATGGGTGACCTTGGTGGTGGCGTTGAGCAGCACGCCGACGACATCATCGGAGTTTGACACCGAAACGGCGGTGCCGTTCGACAGCCGGGTGAGCGGCTCGAGCAGCGGCCGGTTGGCCGAATTGCCCATGATGGCGGTGAACAGGCGGATATCCTTCTGTCTGGCCAGGTCGAAGAACTTGCGGTTCTCCGTGGTGCCGACATTGGCCACGCCGTCGGTGACCAGCACGATGGCACCAGTGCGGTCGGCATCAAGGGCGTTCATGCCCATCGACAGGCCGGCATAGAGATTGGTGCCGCCGGTGGCCTGGATTTGCTGCACGGCGGCGGCAAAGCGCCGGATGGTTTCGGCGTTCACCGGTACAAAGCCGGTGGTGACTTCATAGGCATTGTTGTTGAAGGTGATGATGCGGAAGCGGTCATCAGGGCGCAGCTTGCCGAGCGCGCGGGTCACGCCTTCGGCCAGCGTTGCGATCTTGGAGCGCATCGAACCCGACTGGTCGAGCACGAACACCCAATCGCGGCCTTCGGTGATCGGCTGGAGGTCCATGCCGGGCGTCAAGGTGAGGGCGAAGGTGCCACGCGCGGCTGCATCTTTTTTGTAGGTTACCGCATCGACGCGAGCCGGTTGATTTGCCGCCTGGCGCCAGTAGACGGCGACGTCGGTGTCGAGGCGGGTGGCGGTGGTGACCGCTTGGGCGGTTGCGCCTTCCTCATCGTCGAGAGCCTGACCGGTAGCCGGTTGGGCCGGAGCGGCCGGGTCGCTAGTGCCCTGAGCAGGCAGGGCGGCTGGTGCGCTATTGTCCATGTGGACATGCCATGTGCCGTCCGGGTTCTGGCTAATGGCCGCTGTCGGATGGGCCGGAAGACGCAGGGCTTCTACGGGATAGTCCACCTTCAGATCGAGATCGAAGCTGAACTTGCCGGTCACCGTTTCATTGGCGGTCCAGAACGACAGCTTTTGTTCATCGACGGTGCCTTCTTCGAGGGGATAGACGAAGCGGCCGATGCCGGTGTCAAGCTTGGCTGGCTGGATGTAGGACAAGCGCACACGAACGTCGGCATTGGCCTTAACGGGCCAGACCTTGATGTCGAAAGACTTGTGGTCGTCCTGCTCGGTCATGGCGACTTCGCGTCCGGCCTGCTTTTCCTCAGTGTAGATCTTGCGAGCACGCTGCTTTTCGACGATTTCGCCGGTTACCGGCTTGCCGTCGATCCAGTAGGTGAACTCGGACACAGCGGCCTTTTGCGGCACCGGGAACGAGTAGACCGCTTCCAGGTCGGTGCCGTTCGGATTGGCGAATAGCTGCTCGATGGTGGTGATGGCATAGCCGTCCTCGATGACAACCTTGACCGTGTGATCGCGCAAATCGAGTTGCGGCAGAGTGGATCCGGCCGGGGTCATCAGGCCGGCGGCGCTGGCGGTGGCGGCCGGAACAGCCACGGCAATGGCCAGGGCGCTGGCACCGGCGATCAGGGTCGATTGGATGCGTTTACGGGTCATGGGTCAATCTCCTTGGTTATAACGAACAGCGTTCAATTCTTGAATATAGAAATGAACAACGTTCATATCAACATGCTATACAGCAGAAATGAACACAGTTCAATATCTTTTTCGCCAAAAGTGATCTAGCGAACGGGTGGCTGGCAAAAGGGTGGTCGTTGTCGCCGTTCAGCCCGGACTGAGTCGGCGGGTTGGGTGGTTTTGACGTCAGAACCTGCCGGTGCTGGCTGATTGTTTCGGCGGACGTTGCGGCGCTGTGGTCCGGTGAATCATGTTAAGGTGCACGCAAATAAAGCGTGGTTCCGGAGCCGAGGAGGGCGGGAGATGGCGAGGCGGTCGATCGAGAACCGCGACGAACTGGGGGCAGCGCTGATCGCGCAAGCCGAGGCGGTCATCGGCAAGCATGGCGCCGGGGCGCTGACGGCGCGCGGGCTGGCCAAGGCGCTGAATATTTCCGTCGGCACGGTCTACAACGTCCATACCAGCATGGATGTGCTGGCGGAAAAGGTGAATGCCCGGACGCTGGCGCGGTTGCAGGCGGTGATAGCGGAAATCGATATCACCGGCGGCAGCGTGGGCGATGTGCTGGAAGAGTTTGCCGTGCGCTACATGAATTATGTCCAGGACAATCGCAACCTGTGGAGCATGTTGTTCGAGGGCAGACTGGACGAGAGTGCGATGCCAAACCAGGTCAGGATCGACCGATTGTTCGGTTTCCTGGAGCGGGCGCTGGAACCGGTGGCGCCGGACCCGGAGGTGCGGGCTAAATCGGCCCGCGTGTTGTGGGCGAGCGTGCATGGCCTGATGCAAATGGCCTTCACCGGGCGCCTGCAGGTGCTCAAGATCGACGACGTGCAGGAGGTCGTGCGCCACGCCATTGCCTGCCACCTCACCGGGCTGGAGGCATCATCCCGGTGAGGCGGTGGGTTCAAGTCAGCCTTCGACGATGAGCTCGTAGTCCGGTGTCGGGTTCAGCGGGCAGGAATAGTAGTACTTACCGGGCTTCAGGGTGATCTTGTAGTCCTTGGTCGCGCCGGTCGTCAGGCCGCCGCCGGACACGCTCGGCAATGTGGCGCGACCGACAACCCCCTGGCCGCGAAGCCAGAAGCCGAGGCCATAGGGGACGTTCTTGTTGGTCACGCGAAAGGTATATTCGCCGGGCTTCAGCTTGATGACCTTGGACGCAGCCACACGCTGCGTTGCTGAAGTGGCATTGATGGTCTTGCAGTCGGCGGCTGAATTCGACGTATAGGCATGATCCGTGCCCTCTGATTCAACGAATTGGCATGGTGTCTGGGTGAGGGTGACAATGTTGTCGGTTTCGGCGTTGGCGTGCGGTGCGGTGAGCGCGACCGTGGCCAGTGCGCCAAACGCCAGGCTGAGGGCAAGCTTATGCATCTTCATCTCCATCTTTGATGAGTAACAATTCCGGGGCCGCCAATCTTTGATGGCGTTTGAGATACCCAATGCACGAATGCAGCGCTGTTGTGAAATGACAACCGGTTGACAAATTGGCGATTGCGTTGTGCAGATTTCGTGATCTGCTAGACTAAGGTCAGGACTCATTAGTTAACGCCATTCTGCGTGGCGGATTTGCCCGCTGAGTGCGTTAGACAGGCTTGAAAACCGGGCAGGTTTCCGGCACCTGTCTGCCTGCTCAGCGGACAAATCCGCTGCGCAGAATGGTGTTAATTAATGGGTCCTGACCCTAAAGCCGTCAAGGTGCATTCGGTGCGTTTTGCCCGGAATGGAGGGATTGGCATGAGTGAATATCTGGAAGGTGTGCGTGCGTATGTTCCCGATGCGGCGCCGGAGAGCGTCGATGCGATCGTGAAGTATCTCGGGATTGCCCTGCGCAACCGCGACTCGTCGCTGGTGTCGTGTTCCGACCCGAAGGAACTGGCCAGGGTCCGCGACAACTTCTGTAAGAAGAAACTCGGACTGGAGAAGGCCGTCGCCGACAAGGCAATCCAGGATGTCTGCGCGCAAATGGCCGGTGAGCACAACAAGCACCGGGTGACATTCTATTACCTGGTGGCGGAGAAAACCGGCACCGTGTCAAAGCTCGCCTGACCGGTGCCAGGGCCGGTTTTTGCCTGAGCGTAATTGGTGACGGCGGTGCCCGCGATAGACCAACCGAGGATGTCTGATTATCAGCAAGTTGCTCAGCAAGGTTCTA
>JAHEJE010000145.1 GCA_024639035.1 Alphaproteobacteria bacterium | reverse complement strand
GCGAACGCCGCCTGAACGCCATATTCATGCAGCGTTCATCGTGCTACTTTGGCCGCGGAATGGTGGTATCGTGACCAAATGCCACAAGGATGCTAAAACTGCCGGTGCATGAGCAGCGATTCGGGCTTTTCGCTCGCAAACCGACGACAACAAGGGGGAAATCATGAGAATTGCGGCTTTATCTCTCGGCAGCACCCTGGCGATGGCGCTTGCATTGGGCTCGCCTGACCTTGCGAAGGCGGAAAGCCAGGAAGTCGGCGGGGTAAAGTACAATTTTTCTTCGCAGCCCTGGAAGCTGGACGAAAAGTTCCTGCCCAAGGAAATCCGCTACACCAGCGAGGAAAAACCCGGCACCATCATCATCCACACCCGCCGCAAGTACCTCTATCTGATCCTCGGCAATGACCGCGCCAAACGCTACGGCGTCGGTGTCGGCCGCTGGGGCTTCAAATGGTCCGGAACCGAAAAGATCACCCGCAAGGCGGAGTGGCCGGACTGGATTCCCCCGGCTGAAATGCGCCAGCGCGAACCGGACCTGCCCGAGCGCATGCCCGGCGGCCCCAACAATCCGCTTGGCGCCCGGGCGCTCTATCTCGGCAACACCCTGTACCGCATCCACGGCACTTCGCAGCCCTGGACAATCGGCTCCGCGGTGTCGAGCGGCTGCATCAGGCTGCGCAACGAGGATGTCGAAGACCTCTACGCGCGGGTCAAGATCGGCAGCAAGGTCATCGTGAAGTGATCTGCTCCGGGCCGCTGTAGGCCCGGGGGGTACCGCAAGCCGGGGAAACGCTCAATCACACGTCGAGAGGGGCGGATGGGTCATGCAACCTTGCATTGCCCCGGCTTGTTGCGGCCCGCTGGGAGGTATGGGGTCCCGTGCGGTGGTTCAGGACGCTTGACGCCTGAACGTTGCAAAACAACCTAATTCCCGCCCCCGGAATGCAACCTGAACGGCGCATTCATCTGCCGTTCATTGCTCAGCCCGGCTCTCTCAACCCTGCCCCCAGGCAAAACAAAAAAAGACCCGGCGGGGAAGACCGGGCCTCTTTCTGAGTTTCAGCTTCGTTTTCGAGGGGATGAAGCTGTGGGGGAAAACTATGACATTTGCTTTGGAAGTTTACCGGGGAATGGACAGGCTCGCGAGCGAGAGGGGGCGGATGGGTACGCGGGCCGGATCCACTCCCCGGATTCTGCTTCCGGGATCGTTGGTCCCGTAAATTCGTTTCTAGACCTCCTGGCAGAACTGAATGCCGCACGGGTCCATGGTGATATGTCCCTTGAGAGGCCAGTTCTGGTTCTTTTCGATCGTTGTCATGGCGGCGGGCTTGACGATGTCCGCCTGGTTGATCTGTGCCGCGCCTGGTGCAAAAGCGAATGCACCGGCAGCGAGAAACGTCAGTGCGAGGGCTGTGGTCGCAGTACGAATAATCATGTCTTGATGCCTCCTTGCCCGCTGTGTTTCTGTGTTTAAGCGATTAACTTGAGGCCACAGTGACGTTGCTCAGCGCAATGAAAGCTGAATGCTCCGTTCATAAATTGTTCATAATTTGATTTTTCGCATAAATGCCTGAATTTAAACAATAAAAAATTTATTTTTTCCCACATCGACAACAAATGACATCGTTTTGTCGGTTCAGCGGCCAGCCGCATACCCACACCAGCGCCGCCAGGCATCGCAAAGTACCGATTCAAAACGGCGCGCAAACCCCGCCTGATCGCATAGATCGCTTGAAAGCATGCTCTGCCTGAGCACCGCCCGGCGCCCGGCCAATCGATCAAGATCGCCGGCAAGTTCCATCGCAATTGCGATGTAGCCGTCCTCGGTTTCGGCAATCAGATCTTCCAGGCCGATACGACTCAACAGGCTCGCTCCCACCCGGCCTGCATGCCGAGGCGAGCATAGGGTGATCACCGGCACCCCCATCCACAGCGCCTCGCAGGTCGTGGTCGTGCCGTTGTATGGCCACGTGTCGAGGCCGATGTCGACCTCATTGTAGAGCGCGAAATGTTCCTCCTTGGTGATCGTCCAACCGATCAGCGTCAGCCTGTCCGGCTCAATCCCAAGCTCAACGAAACGCTCACGCAGCCGCTCGCCCACCTTGGTCTCCCGCAGCGACCGGTTCTTGACGATGAGCCGGCTGCCCGGCACCGACTTGAGCAGCCGCACCCAGACCTCGATCAGCCGCTGGTTGATCTTGGGCATGTGGTTGAACGAGCCGAACGTGATGTGCCCGACCTTGCGCGCCGGCAGCGGTCCAACCGCAACATCGGCCCGCGGCCCGCCGTAGCACCACAGACCACCGTCGAGACGGATCGGCGTTTCGCAGCCCCAGCCGTCCGTCGCGCCGGGCGGGTCGACAATATCGTCGGTGATCCGGTAGTCGATGGCGGACAGTCCCGTCGTGGTCGGATAGCCCAGCCAGGTGATCTGCACCGGCGCCGGCTTGCGGGCGAAGATGCCGAGCCGGTTGCCTGCCGTATGGCCGGCCAGATCGACCAGAATATCGATCCCGTCATCCCGGATACGCTGCGCTGCGTCCTGTGAGTCGAGCGAGACGATATCGCACCAGCCATCCACCAGGCCGCGAAAGCGTTCGGTCACATGGTCGCCGTGATGCACCTGCGCATACGCAAAGATTTCGAACCGCTCCCGATCATGGTGGCGCAACAGGGGTTCGAGGAAATAGCTCACCGAGTGGCTGCGAAAGTCGCCCGAAACATAACCGATCCTCAGCCGGCGGTCCGGGTCGCCATCGTTGTCGTGGCGCTCAGGCACCCGACCGTCCTGATGGCGGTCCCAGTCCCGGTGGACACGGCACAACTTGATCGCGTCGACGTCCGGGTAGTAGTTCAGGGCATACAGCATGTTGGAGCGGACACCCTCGTTGCGGGCATCGATCTGCAGCGCCTTGCGGAAACATTGCAGCCCCTCGACAATCTCGCCGACCTCGATCAGCGAGCTTGCCAGATTGTTCCATCCGCCGACCATGTCCGGCGCGACCTTGACGGCCCGCCTGGAAACGATGACCGCCTCGCCGGGATGACCGGTCATGCGCAGGCAATCGGCAAGATTGCGCAACGCCTCGGGTGCGTTGCGATCAATACGCAAGGCCGACTTGTAGCACTCTATGGCGTCGCCGAGATCGCCGATGCTGATCAGCGCCTGCCCGAGGTTGATCCAGTGGGTGGCGGTGTCCGGGGCCAGCTTGACCGCCCGGCGCAGCAGCACCAGGGCATCCTGGCGTTCGCCGGTCTGGAACAACGCCACGCCCTTCAGCCCAAGGGCGCCGGCATGGTCGGGCTCAAGCGCCAGCACGGCATCGTAGTGACCAAGTGCCTCAGCCGCACGGCCGGCCTGATGCGCAGCAACGCCCTGATCAAACGCGGCTTTCAGCTTCGATCGGTCCATCATCACGGCCAATCCCATAACACATCCGCCAGCATGCACGAACGGGCTGTGGCACAAGCCGCCGACCAGGCTTCGGGGGCCAACCGGTCACATCATTCCGGGGCCGGCGGCATTGCCTCGAATGCCGGGATATCCGGATAGTCATGGTCCCACGACTGACGGCGCTTGGTAAACACCGCCACCTGGGGCGCAAACGTCGACGGCGCGTCGAGCGTTGCCGCGGCGACCATGACAAACCCGGGCATGCCGGATGTTTCGCCGAACAGGTTGGTGCCGCAGGACGTGCAGAAGCTCTTGGTCACCCTGGCACCGCTCTCGGCAGTGTACTGATGCGCGCCCGTGTCGCCCTCGACCTTCAGCGCATCGCGCCCGTAGCCCAGATGCAGCACATGTCCGGCACCGGATGACTTCTGGCAGTTGCTGCAATAGCACACCGCCGTCATACCCGGTGAACCGGACACGTCATAGCGCACGGCCCCGCAATGGCAGCTTCCCGCATGGCTGGAATCGTTGTTGGACATCTGGTGGATCCTTTCGCTTGCGTTGGCCCCGAGCCCGATCAATCTTGCACACGTCAAAATATGATCAAGAACATATTGTGCAATCCGCTAGACTGGGCCCTCCACACACGAACCCGCGGAGAACATCGCCATGCCCTACAAACCCGAACACAAGGCTGAAACCCGTACCCGCATCGTGCGGTCTGCCCGCAAGCTGTTCAATCGGCACGGCTATGCCGGGGTCTCGATAGACCGCATCATGGCTGACGCCGGGCTGACCCGCGGCGGCTTCTATGCCCACTTCGCCACCAAGGACGAACTCTATGCAGAAGCGATCACCCTGATCCTCGCCGAGCATCCGATCGAGAACTGGGAAGGCATCGAGTTCGATCCGCAAGGCCCGGACGTCGCGCGCCAGATCGTCAATGCCTATCTGTCAACGCAGCACTTCGAAGACATCGATGCCACCTGCCCGATGGTTGCGCAGCCGACCGACGTGGCGCGCGGCGGCAAGCCGGTGAAGGATGCCTTCACCAAGGTGTTCGAAGCCCTGGTGAGCGGGCTGACGCACGACATGAAGGAGCGCGTGACCAATCACGACCAGCGGGCACTGGCCGTTGCCACCTTGTGCGTCGGCGCCATGGTCATAGCCCGCGCCGTCGACCGCCAGGACTTCAGCACCCGCATCCGCGAGGCCGCGCGCACCATGGCGCTGGAAGTCGGCGGATGGCAGCCTTCGGACATCAGCGCCCGTTGATCCACACCAGCATGCCGCGCACCACCCCGATCACCGGAAGCACGCAATCGCCGATCAGCCACAGCCAGCGGCGGTTGTTGATGTCTGTGACCGCGCCGGTCAGCCAGGCAGCAGCTATCAGCCCACCGATCAGGGCAAACGAGAACAAGCCGAAAAAGCTCATCCCCAACATCATCGGGCCTTCCATTTGTAACTCCATCGACAAATAATCACCTGGTCCAGACATAGAACCGGTGCGGCATTTTTCAATACGGCGCGGCGTTTGGTTTCGTTGTATGCCGGGGGAATGTGGTGTTTTCTAAACTCATGATCCGATTTCGCATTTGCTGTCTGCTGCTGGCCTGTCTGACCGCCACCAACGCGCTTCGCGCCGATGAGGCAACGATTGCGGTTGCAGCCAATTTCGCCAACACCGCGACCGACCTGGTCAACCGCTTCGAGGCTGCAAGCAAGCACCGGATCATCCTGGTGATCGGCTCGACCGGCAAGCTTGCCGCGCAAATTCTGCACGGCGCGCCCTACGATGCCCTGCTGGCCGCCGACCAGGAACGCCCGGCCCTGCTCGAGGAACAAGGGCTGACCGTCAAGGGCTCGCGGTTTTCCTATGCCCGCGGACGGCTCGCCGTCATCGCATCGCCGCAGGTGTCGCTCGGCAGCGATCTGCCCAGCGGCCTGCTTGACCCGGCGGTTCGCCACATTGCCCTGGCCAATGAAAAGCTGGCCCCCTACGGCCGTGCCGCCCGTCAGGTGCTCGACCGCATTGACATCGCCGGCAGGCTCACCGCAACATTGACCGTCGGCGAAAGCGTCGGCCAGGTGCATGGCCTGGTCACTTCCGGCAATGCCCAACTCGGCTTTGTCGCATTCTCACAGGTTGACGCCGACGACACAAAATCCGCCTTTATCGAAGTCCCCGCCTCGCTCCATGACCCAATCCTGCAGGACGCCGTACTGCTGGCCCGCGGCCAGAACAATCAGGCCGCCACCGGCTTCATCGATTTCATCAAGACCCCGACCGCCCGCCAGGCCATTGTCGAACAGGGCTACGGTGCCGCGCCATGAGCCTGATCGGCAGCGGCCCGGTTGTGCTGAGTTTGGCCCTGGCCGCCGTGACGGTTACCGTGCTGCTGATCATCGGCACACCGATTGCCTGGTGGCTGGCCTTCACCCGCAGCCGGCTGCGGGTCCTGGTCGAAGTCATCACCGCCCTGCCCCTGGTCCTGCCGCCGACGGTGTTGGGGTTCTATCTGCTGTTGCTCATGAGCCCCAATGCACCGTTCGGGAAATGGTGGCTGACGCTGACCGGATCCACCCTGGCATTTTCCTTCAGCGGCCTCGTCGTGGCCTCTGTCATCTACTCGCTGCCCTTCGTCGTGCAGCCGCTGCTGCAGGCATTCCAGGGCGTTGGCCGGGCGCCGCTGGAAGCTGCCGCGACCCTCGGCGCCGGACCCTTCGACCGCTTTCGCTCAATCGCCACGCCGCTGGCCCGGCGCGGCTATATCACCGCAGCGGTTCTCGGCTTTGCCCACACCCTGGGCGAATTCGGCGTCGTCCTGATGGTCGGCGGCAACATTCCCGGCCGCACCAAGGTGATCTCGATACAGATCTACGAAAGCCTGGAAACCCTCGATTACGCCACCGCCCACATCCTGTCGGCCGGCCTTCTGGTCTTCTCCTTTTTGGTCCTTCTGGCCGTGTTCACCATGAACCGCCGCTTTCCCGTTGGAGCCCGCTAGGCAATGACCGCGCTCCATCTCGACTGCAGTGGCCGGCGCGGCGATTTCGCCTACCGCCTTGACCACACTCTGCCGCTCGACGGCATCACCGCCCTGTTCGGCCCGAGCGGCTGCGGCAAGACGACCGTCCTGCGCGTCATCGCCGGGCTGGAGCGTGGTTGCCACGGGCGCATCGCGCTGGACGACCATGTCTGGCTCGACAGCACCGCCGGTCACAACGTTGCCGCCCACCGCCGCGCCATCGGCTTCGTGTTCCAGGATACCCGCCTGTTCGATCATCTCGATGTTGCCGGCAATCTGCGCTTCGCCGAACAGCGCGCTTCACCGACCGGCCCCAGGGTGACCCGCCACTTGGTGCTGAAGGTGTTTGGCATCGGCGATTTACTGCACCGATCAGTGACGGAACTCTCCGGCGGCGAGCGCCAGCGTGTCGCCATCGCCCGGGCCCTGCTGTCGCGCCCCCGGCTGCTGCTGATGGACGAGCCGCTGTCGGCGCTCGACATCCCGCGCCGGGCCGAGATCATGGGCTACGTCGAGGCCCTGCCGGCGATGTTCGGCATCCCGGTGATCTATGTCACCCACGCCATCGACGAAGTGGCCCGCCTGGCCAGCCATCTGGCGCTGATGGATGGCGGCGAGATCGTCGTCTGCGGGCCGGTGCAGGAGGTGATGGCGCGGCTCGACCTGCCGCCGCTGACCGGCCGCTTCGAGGCCGGTGCGGTTGTCGAGGGCCGGGTGGTCGAACAGGATCGCGATTATGCGCTGACCACTGTCGACATCGGCGGCCAGACCCTTTCGGTGCCGCAACTGGACCTCGAACCGGGCGCTTCCTTGCGGCTGCGTATTCGCGCCCGCGACGTGGCGATTTCCTTCGGCAAACCGCACAATCTGTCGATCCGCAACGCCCTGGTCGCAACGATTGCCGAGGTCGTGGCCGAACCGGGCACCGCTTTTGCGGAAATCCGCCTGTCGCTCGCAAGCCAGGACCTGCGCGCCCGCATTACCCGCAAGTCGGTCGACGAATTGCACCTGAAACCTGGCCTCGAAGTCTACGCCCTGATCAAGTC
>JAHEJE010000144.1 GCA_024639035.1 Alphaproteobacteria bacterium | reverse complement strand
CGAGCTGTTTGCGGCTGTTCTAAGCGGGCAATCAAGTTATAATTTACGGTGGTCCGACGATGAAATGCACTGCTAACTCGACAGGATTCGCTTTGGCTTTGGTCTTATTGGTGACTCCTGCTCAGGCGGAATGGGGCTTTAACGGGTCACCGACCCCAAACGCTTTTATTCAAATCAACAACATGACCCTTGAACTGCAGTGCGATCGCATTCGGTTTGCACCGGCAGCTTATGAAGATGCGCAAGAAATTCAGAAAAAGCAGGGCCTTTCGATCCGCTTCATGAAGAATGGTTCCACGCAAGTGGGCGCGTTTCAGGCTGGGTCTGCCAACTCAAGCATTCAGATTGTCGATAATTACCCGGTCGAGATCAGTTTTGCGGACAAGGCCGACTACGATTTCATTCTCGACCAGATTGCGCGCAACGCTGTGTTGAACCTATCCAAGGTCGATCAGGATGTGAGCTATGGAATCTTCGATCTGAAGGGTTCCGGTGCGGCCATAAAGGCGCTGCGCACTGCGTGTGCATCAAGCGCTGCCAATACCGCTGCATCCATGGAAGCGCCGGAAGGTGTGGTCTACTGTGGTGGCGCCGCCGTGAAGCGTCAGATCGAGTTCATGATCCTCGAAAACCCACAGGACCAGTGGAATGCCCGGGTCACCGTCAACGGCGAGACCCGTCCGGCCATGACCGCCTACAGCTACTTTGGCAATGCACAGCCACCCAAGGGCTTCGTGGTCGCCTTGCTGGGCGAGGACCGCTCCGAGTTTCTTGTATTCAAGGATGGTGACAACGACTGGCTGGAGTTCGGGGACTACACCTATCGTAAATGCAATTGAACGCTCTCGCATACGACGAGGACGAGGGCGACGAGGAGAGGAGTATCAGGATGCTTAGCATCATCAATCGCATAGCAATGGCTGCGATGATTTGCTCGTTTACTTCATCCGGTCAGGCTCAGGACTTGTCCGTCCTTCCACGGCCTCTGGCGGAGAAGGTCGAGACGGCCAAGAAGGCGTGCGCAGACTTTGAGAATGGCGAATTCGCACTTGAGTGGGGTGCGGTCAGTAGGGTCGATCTCGATGGTGATTTAAGGCCTGACTGGGCTCTCGATAACTCTGCCTTTGCCTGTTCTTCTGCGGCCTCGCTTTACTGTGGCACGGGTGGCTGTGAGTCCCACTTCCTGGTTGGCGATACCGTGACGTCGCTATTTAATCAGGGCTGGGATGTTCTTACGTTTGGCCGAAACCGCGTGCTGCTAATTGACGTCCATGGCTCAAGATGCGGTGGCATCAACCCTACGCCTTGCGTCGAGTCCCTGGTGTGGGATCAGGAAGCCAAAGCGTGGCGCTCCGTACAGCCAGCAACAAATCAGTAAAACCAAAGAGAGAATACATTTGGGTCGTTGCGTACTGGACTTGCGGCGAGAACCCGGCGAATGAGGTTGTTACTTACTTCTTCAATACAACTCTACCAAGGACTCGCTTCGAGCGTGGCGATTCGATTGGCACGGTATCACTCGTGCCAACTGATGCTGGGTCGAGATTCGAAGGATCGTTTGGACGCAAAATTCTGATAAAGGGTGACGAGGCAACCTATCGGGAACCTGACCCGATCAGAATACCAATGCGTTCTCACGCGCAAGGATTAGTGCACCCCCGATTGAGATTACCGTGTGACACTCGTCGAGAATCATTTTTTAACTCCTCACTGCCCGACTTCGAGGCTGCGCGAATCAGTCGGCCGTGCTTTTCCCAATCTCTCCTTCTAATAATCGCTCGATTGCATGGGGCTTGATTGCGCCCGGCGCGCTGTAGGGATTGGAAAAGGAGTAGATGAAGAACATAATGATTCCGGTGAACGCTCCAAAGATGCTGATCAACGCGAGATTTTGGATGGTTGGCGGAAAGCAGAAATATGCGAGTGAAACTAGGAAGATCCCTGAGACCGCAGCGAACCAGAACATGCCACTTATGGGGTTGACTCCGTGGCTTTCACGTTGATCTCGTGTCTCCGCGATCTTTTGCACTGCATCAATCATGTGCTCGCGCAGGCTGGCTTGTCGCGGTGTGTTGGCTTCAAGGTCAAGTGCAGCCTGGTAGACTATTTCCCATTGCTGCCAGGCCTCGGATAACAACTGCTTATTCTCACCAATGAACGTCCATTCTTCATTGGCAACCAGCTTTGCATATTGTGACAACGCCGCTCTAATTTGCGGCTTCTTGTCAGACCCGTGGCGGTCGATATCGAAGTAGATGTCTGCAATGGCTGTCGCTTCCTTGATGATCTCGGCCTCCAATTTCTGATACCTCAGAATCTCTTGTGCGAATATGAGTGCCAGGATCAGACCATGCAGTGCAGCGATTCTGAAGAGCACCGAACCGGCCAACTCCTTGGTGTGGTCGTCGATGCCTTGGGCGGCAACGTAACGCATCAAGAAGTAACCCGCCCATATCAACGCGATGGTGCCAAATACGAAACACAGGCCGATTGTGATTGCTGTGAGCATGTTGTGTCCAAGGATCCATTTTTAGTTTGATCGCGCTAAAGTGAATGAAGGGAAACTGGCAGTCCGAGGCAATACAAATTCCGCTTGTTGGGACGCTGAAGCGGAACAGTCGCGGTCCAATCAATCAAACCAATGGCTGTCCGGTCCGAGTCTGCGAGAGTCCGCTAAGGCACATCCCGGAAGTCCGCCTTTCCAAAGGGGCGTCTGTTCAGCCATCAACACCGGACCTTCAGCAGCCACCAGAGAACGGTCAAAGAGTCCGCATTGCTGACAATCAGTCTCATCTCTGCTGCACCAAACACCAGACCTCAACCCCTCGGCGGCTTCAGCAGGTACCACACCAGCGCCACCACCTGAATCACCAGGAACACGGCAAACGCCACTATGTAAGCCTCCGGGGCATAACCCCCGCTCGCCGTCTCCGGCCACAGGCCGATGATGGCGCCGATGGTGTATTGGCAGGTGAAGGCGACACCGAACACCAGGAAGTTCATCGCCGCATTGGCGCGGCCGGCGAGGTTGGCGCCGAAGTGGCTGGCCATCCACGGGTAGGCAAGGATGCCGGCCTGGCCGAACATGCCGAACACGAACCACGCCGCACCGGTCGCACCGGTCGCACCGGTCGCACCGGCCGCGCCGGGGAGCTGGAACGCGACCACCGCCATCGACACGAGATAGAAGCTGACGAAGCCGGTCATCACCTTGAGCAGGCCGATGCCGTTCCGGCCGAGCCAGTCGGCGACGGCGCCGCTGGTCAGCGTGCCGATCAGGAAGCCCATCGCCATCAGGCCGAGATAGCGGGCCACGCCATCCGGGTCGAGCCCGGCGATGTCGCGCAGCCACGGGCCGGCCCACAGGGTCTGGATGCCGATGTGAGTGCCGCAGGTGGTGGCGACCAGTGGGGCGATGCGCCAGAACGCCGGGCTCTTGTAGATGCCGACCAGGGCGGCGAGTTGGTCTTTCAGACCCGCCGTGGCGCCGGTCGCCGCCTGCTGCGGCACCAGGGCATAGAGCAATCCGGCGACCACCACCGTCACGCCGGCCAGCCCGAGGAACATGCCGCGCCAGCCGAACGCCTGCGAAGCCGCCTCGGCCGGCACCGTGGCGACCAGGATGCCAAGGCCGCCGGCGGCCATGATCACCGCGTTGGCCAGCGCCCGGCGCGGCACCGGCACCCACAGGGCGACGGCCTTGAACCCGGCCATCAGCCCGCCGGCACAGCCGATGCCGATCAGCATGCGCCCGAAGCTCAGGCCCAGGGCGCCGGGCGCCATGGCGAACACCGCCGCGCCGACCGCCGCCAGCGCCAGCAGGCTGGCCTGCACCTTGCGCGGCCCAAAGCGGTCGAGCAGCACCCCGAGAGGCAGCTGGAAGCCGGCAAAGCCGAACAGGTAGGCGGCGGTGAGCAGGCCAAGCGCACCGGGACCGAGGCCGAGATCGGCCACCAGGTCGTCGGCGACGACGGCATTTACCGCCCGGTACAGGTAGGACAGGAAATAGCCCAGCGCGAACGGCCCCAGCACGCAGACGATGAGCTGGCCGAGGCGGTAGCGTGGGGCAGCGGCGTCAGTCATACAGCACGCCGGACACGCCATCCCTGATCGGTTCGGACCCGTGCACCTTGCCGATGACGCTGCCCGGCCAGGCGATGCGTTCGCTGGAGTGGGCAAAGAACCGGCCATTGGTCCGGGTCGTCACCGTGGCCGGCGGCTGGTCGTGCCCGCACAGCGGGTCGATGATTTCGGCGATCACGTCGCCGGGTGAAACCATGCTGCCAAGCGATTGTTTGAACACCACGATCCCGGCGGCAGGTGAGCGCAATACATCTGTGGCGGAAAAGTCGGCGGCGATGCCGTCGAAGGCCGGAATGTCGGCCACCTCGCCGGCAATTGCGCCGCGTGCGCAGAGGAACTGGAACAGTGCCATAGCGTCGCGTTGAGTGTTTTCGGCCTGGGTGTCGCGCTCGCCGCGCAGCTCGACGACGGTGGCGAAGGGCAGGGGGGCGTCGTGCCCGGCAGCGCGCGCGGCAAGATAGGGCGCGGTGCAGGTTTCCTCGAACGGGTTGTCGCCCGAGTGCCGTGCGAACATCACCACTGGCACGCCGAGCAGCCCGGCCAGGTCGGCAGCACCCGGCCAGTGGTCGGGATCGAGATAGAGATGCAGCTCGGCTTCGGAATCGGTGTGCAGGTCGAGCACGATATCGGCCCCGCAGGCGAGCTTTTGCAGTTGCAGTTGCAAGGCCGTGGCCTCGTCCCGCGGTGTGATCTCATCCAGGCTGGCGCGAATGGCATCTTCAATCGCTTCACCGTTTTCGAGTCTTGCAACAACGGCTTGCGAGACGTCGTTGAATCCGCGATTGAAGTTCTGCCCCGAGGCCCCGAAGCTGCGGCCCATCAGGCGCTGGGCCTGCACATTGGCCGTGCCGATCGGATTGGCCAGCGGCACGACGACGATCTCACCGGCGATCCGGCCGGCCGCATCCGCCGCGACCAGTTCCCTGAGCAGGCGTGAGGCCACCAGATTGGCCGGCAGTTCGTCGGCGTGGATGCCGGCCTGGATGTAGACCTTTGGCCGCGCGTCCGGCGTGCCGAGCCGGTGAACGGCCAGATGCCGGATGGTGCCGGGGCTGTAGCCGGCCAGCGCGATGGTTTCCGTATGATGCATGATGGGTTCCTGTTGTCGTCAGGGGGGCAACCTGTAGTATCAAGCCCGCAAGGTCAATGAATGCCTATGGAGGTGAACATGTCTGAATTCGAACCGCAAACAGTGTTGATCGTCGGAGCGGGGTCGGGACTGTCGGCCTCGGTAGCGCGAAGGTTCGCCCGTGAAGGAATGCATGTGTCGCTGGCCGCCCGCAACACGGCCAAGCTGAACGACCTGTGCGCCGAAATCGGTGGTGAGGCTTACGAATGCGATGCCAGCGATGCCCAGCAGGTCGATGTGCTGTTCGCCAACCTGACCCGCGACAAGGGCGCCCCCGACGTGGTGGTCTATAATCCTTCAGCGCGGGTGCGCGGGCCGGTCGGCGATCTCGACCCCGAGGACGTCCGGCGGGCGCTGATGGTGACGGCTTATGGCGGTTTTTTGGTTGCCCAGCAGGCATCGCGGCATATGGTCAACAACGGCGCCGGGGTGATCTTGTTCACCGGCGCCTCGGCCTCGGTCAAGGGCTATGCCCGCTCGGCGCCGTTCGCCATGGGCAAGTTCGCCCTGCGCGGCCTGGCCCAGTCGATGGCCCGCGAACTCCAGCCCAAGGGCATTCATGTCGCCCATGTCAACATCGACGGCGGCATAGCCGATCCTTCGCGTCCCGAGCGCCAACCGCCCGCCGACCGGCCCGATTCAATGCTCGATCCCGATGCCATCGCCGAGACCTACCTGCATCTGGTCAGGCAGCACCGCTCGGCCTGGACCTTCGAACTAGAAGTGCGCCCGTGGCTGGAGAGCTTTTGAGATGAGAACACCGGTAACCGATCTGCTCGGCATATCCGAACCAATTATTCAGGCGCCGATGGCGGGCACTTCGACGCCGGCGCTAGCGGCCGCGGTTTGCAATGCCGGCGCCCTGGGATCGTTGGGTCTGGCCTCGACGGGAGCCGAGGGCTGCGCAGACGAGATCACACGGCTGCAGGCTGCGACCAACCGACCGTTCAACGTGAACTTCTTCGTCAACCGGACACCCGAGCGTGATCCGGCCCGCGAAGCCAGGTGGATGCGGCATCTGGCCGGTTATGTCGAGGAGACCGGCGCTGAGGTGCCGAAACCCGACGACTGGGTTCCAATGTCGGTATCGCTCAACGATGACGACGATGTGCTCGACGTTTTGCTGGCGACGAAGCCTCCGGTCATAAGCTTTCATTTCGGGCTGCCGGACAAGAAACGACTGGAAGCACTGCGTTCGTTCAATCCGGTGATGATGGCCAGCGCCACCACCGTTGAAGAGGCCCGGAGGGTTGAGGGCGCCGGGTTGCACGCTATCGTCGCGCAGGGGTTCGAGGCCGGCGGCCATCGCGGCATCTTCGATGAGCGTCAGGGTGACCGGCAAATCGGAACCATGGCCCTGGTGCCAATGATCGCCGGCGCTGTATCGATTCCCGTCGTGGCCGCCGGTGGCATTGCCGATGGCCGTGGAATTGCCGCGTGCCTGGCGCTCGGAGCCGGGGCCGCGCAGATGGGAACTGCTTTCATCACCTGCGAAGAATCGGCGGCAAACCAGGCTTACCGCTCAGCCTTGATGAGCGACCGCTCCACCTACACCGTGGTGACTGATGTGATCTCTGGCCGTCCGGCCCGCGGCTTGACCAACCGCTACATTCAGGAGATGGCCGACAAGCGCAGCGACAAACCGGACTTTCCGGTGGCCTATCATCCCAACAAGGCGATCGCCGGGGTTGCGGCTGACAAAGGTATCGACGACTTCACCGCCATGTGGTGCGGCCAGGCGGCCGCCCTGAACCGGCCGATGGCGGCGGCGGATCTGGTGGCAAGGCTGGCTGCGGAGACACGCGCAGAGATTGCCCGCCTGGCAGGCATCGCCAGTTAGGAACGGCTTTACACCGGATAGCGCAGGTCGAACGCCCGCGTATTGGTCCGCGGGATCCTACGCAATGATTTAGCCGTATTCTCGCCGACGATGGTTGCGCCGATTTCGTTGGCGCTGCGCCAGGCAATCCGGCACATGTGCGAGGCGGGTTTCCCCGGTGCCGGCTCGTGCATCAGCGGGAAGGTGTCGGGGACAAGTGCGGTTTCATCGACGGCCAGGCGCACGCCGTTTGGCGACTGGTTGCGGATGCGGCAGTCCAGGGTGGAATTGCCGTTGGCCAGGACGACGCGCCCCGCCTTGAGGCAGCGCATGCGGGCCAGGTGGCGGCGTTCGGGGCCGGGTACGATTGTGTGCATGAGCGGTTTCCTCGCTTCTTAAAATCCTAACGAAGTGTAAACGAGCTGATGCAGAACGCTACAAAATCCGGCGAACATGCTGAACGT
>JAHEJE010000143.1 GCA_024639035.1 Alphaproteobacteria bacterium | reverse complement strand
AGGGCGTCCAGGCGATGTTGGTTGATGTCTCTCATGCTCCCGGCCCCCTTACACGATTTCCAGCAGCATGGCGCCGCCCATGCCGCCGCCGATGCATTCGGTGGCGATGCCAAGGCGGGCGCCGAGCCGGCGCATGACGTGGATGGCATGCAATGTGATGCGGTTGCCCGAGGTGCCGACCGGATGGCCGAGGCTGATGGCGCCGCCATCGACGTTCAGGATGTCCTGGTCCAGCTCGCCCCACGGTTCGTCCAGCCCGAGCACGTTCCGGCTGAAATCTTTCTCCTGCCAGCCCTTCAGGCAGGCGAGGACCTGGGCGGCAAAGGCCTCGTTGATCTCCCAGGCGCCGATGTCCGTCAGCGTCAGGCCGAACTTCTTCATCACCTTGGTCGACGACAGCACCGGGCCGAGCCCCATCACCGATGGGTCGCACGAACCCCAGTCGCAATCGATGACGCGGGCCATGGGTTTGAGACGGTATTTCTTGACCGCGTCCTCGCTGGCCAGGATGGTCCAGCAGGCGCCGTCGGTGATCTGCGAGGAATTGCCCGCCGTCACCTTGCCGAACGGGCGTTCAAAGACCGGGTTCAATTTGGCAAGTTGTTCGACCGAGTTATCGGGGCGCACGCCGGTGTCGTGGTCGTAGACATTGCCCTTGCGGTCGATAATCGAATGCATCTCCTCTAAGCGGCCCTGTTCGGTCGCTTCGGCCAGCCGCTGGTGGCTCTGTACTGAAAACGCATCGGCTTCGGTGCGCGAGATGTTGAAGCGGTGGGCGAGGATTTCCGCCGTCTGGCCCATGTTGAGCTTGACCACCGGGTCGGTCAGGCCGCGCAGGATCGACAGTGACGGCTTCAAGTGGCCCGGCTTGAACTTTTGCATGGCGGCGAGTTTCTGGCCGGTCGTCTTGGCGGTGAAGAATTCGCCGAACCAGCCGGCGGCCTTTTCGGAGAACAGCATCGGGGCGTGTGACAGGGCCTCGGCACCGCCGGCAAGGATCAGGTCGGCGTGACCGGCGGCGATGTAGCGCCAGGCGGTATCGATCGACTGCTGGCCGGAGGCGCAGTTGCGCTGCACCGTCCAGCCGGGCACCTGGCTGCCGCAGCCAAGCCTAAGGGCGGCTACGCGGCCCGGGTTGACCTCGTCGGTGTGAACGTTGACGCAGCCGAGAATGACATCGTCGATCTCGCGCGGGTCGAACGGCTGGCGGGCCAGCAGCGGGCGTCCGGCCTGCACCGCCAGATCGACCGGGGTGAACGGTCCGGGCTTGTTGCCGGCTTTCAGAAACGGGGTGCGGGCGCCGTCGACGATGTAGACCGGCCGGCCGATCGCTTCGAGCTTGCCCGCCGTGGCGCTGGCGGGCTTGCGCGCCGGGGTCTTTCTCGCAGCAGTTGCCATTGATGGCTCCCTGAAATGTTTCGGTTATGCCTGTCGCTGTGCCATGTAGGCTTGCAGCATAGGGCAGTCGTTGGAAACGGCAAAGTGCCTATGGGCGCCAATCGGTGGCTCAGGCCGCCTTGCCGCGCTTTTTTGCCGGCCGGGCCGGGGGTTTGCCAAGCAACTCCTCCGGCGCGAAATCATCGACCATCGAGACCTCGCGCACCAGGGCGAGGGCCTCACGCATGGCCGCGGCTTCATTGCCGGTGATGATGCCATCGGCTTCGGCCTCGTCAGCGGTGCGCACGCGGGCCTTGCGCATCTTCTGCTTGACCGGTTCCAGATCGACCATCATGCGAAACGCCTTGTCGAGGCGGCCCAGTTCGATGTCGTCGGCGACATAGATGCCTTCACTGAGGCGGTCGCGGGCGGCGGTGGGTTCGGAAATGGCGTTGGCGGCCTTGATGGCGATGCGGTCGCTCGGGCGCTTGCAGCGGACCCCGAACGGCTGCAGGGCAAAGCGCAGCTTCCAGCCGACGATGCGCATGGGGAAGTTGCGGATGACTTCGTTGAGAGCCGTCTCCGCCTTGTGGAGACTGTCTTGCGCCGCGTAGTGCATCAGCGGGGCGTCTTCCGGCGGGCGGGCGGTGTCCTCGAAACGCTTGAGCACGGCGCTGGTGAGGTAGAGGTGCGAGATGACATCGCCGAGACGGGCGGAGATCATCTCCTTGCGCTTCAGGGCGCCTCCCATGGTCACCATCGCCGCCTCGCTGGTCAGCGCCAATGCCGCCGACAGCCGCTTGATCTGCTTGTAGTAGCGCGCGGCCGGGCCGTCGACCGGTGCCGATGCCAGCAGACCAAACGTCCAGGCGTGGCCAATCCCCCGGGCCATGTTCTTCAGTGTGTAGGCAATGTGCTGGAACAGAATGGCGTCGAAATCTTCCAGCGCCTGATCGTGATCTTCGTTCTGGGCGGCCTCGATCTCGCGCTGGATGAACGGGTGGCAGCGGATCGAGCCCTGGCCGTAGATCATCAGCGAGCGGGTCATGATGTTGGCGCCTTCGACCGTGATGGCGATCGGGATGGCGCGGTAGGCCGACGACAGGTAGTTCTTCGGGCCGTCGATCACCGCCTTGCCGGAATGCACGTCCATGGCATCGTTGATGGCGGTGCGCATGGCCTCGGTGGCGTGATATTTCATGATCGCCGAAACGACCGCCGGTTTTTCGCCCATGTCGAGGGCCTGCAGGGTCAGGCGGCGGGCGGCGTCCATGCGGTAGGTGTCGCCGGCGATGCGGGCGGTGACCTCCTGGATACCTTCAAAACGCGACACCGGCAGGTTGAACTGCTCGCGGATGCGGGCATAGGCGCCGGTTGAAAACGCTGCCGTCTTCATGCCGGAGACCGACATCGCCGGCAGCATGATGCCGCGGCCGGCCGCCAGCGCCGTCACCAGCATCTTCCATCCCTCGCCGATGCGGTCCTGGCCGCCGATGATCCAGTCCATCGGCATGAACACGTCTTTGCCGTAGTTGGGGCCGTTTGGAAACGCCTGCATGCCGGGATAATGGCGGCGGCCGATGTCGACACCCTTGGTGTCGGTCGGAACCAGCGCCAGGGTGATGCCGAGGTCTTCTTCATCGCCGAGAATGCCGTCCGGGTCGGTCAGCTTGAAGGCGAGACCGAGCACCGAGCAGATCGGTCCGAGCGAAATATAGCGCTTGGCCCAGTTGACGCGCATGCCAAGCGTCTTCTTGCCGTTGACGGTCTTGTAGCAGACCACGCCAACGTCGGTCATCGAGGCGGCGTCGGAGCCGGCATCGACGCTGGTCAGGCCAAAGGCCGGCACGTCGCGGCCATCGGCGAGGCGGGGCAGGTAGTGGTTCTTCTGGTCCTCGGTGCCGAACATCATCAACAGTTCGCCGGGGCCAAGCGAGTTCGGCACGATCACCGCAACGGCGGCGGATGGACCGCGGCTGGCGATCTTCATGACGACCGCCGAGTTGGCGGTGGCCGAGAAGCCCTTGCCGCCGTATTCCTTGGGAATGATCAGGCCGAGAAAGCCTTGCTGCTTGATGAAATCCCAGATGTGGGCCGGGATATCGCGCTCCTCGAAGGTGATCTTCCAGTCGTCGATCATCTTGCAGAGTTCTTCGCACGGCCCGTCGAGGAAGGCCTGCTCTTCGGCGCTCAGCTTGTAGACCGGGGTCGACAGCAGCTTGGAGAAATCCGGGTTGCCGCGCATCAGTTCGGCGTCCCACCAGATGGTGCCGGCCGCAAGCGCTTCGCGCTCGGTCTCCGACATGGTCGGCAGCACGCCACGCACCCAGTTGAGCAGCGGCTTGGTGATGTACTTCTGGCGGGCAGACAGTTCGGCGTCAGACATGGGGGCCTCCGGGCATGCGCAGCAGCGTCCTCCAGAGCGACCTGCGAGCGGGCCTGCCGGGTGCCGTGGGGACGGGCATATTAATGTAGTGCCGGTCTATAGCGGAATTCAATAGAAACAACAACTTACCTTAACGTCAAGGTAAGTGCCGGTCAGTAACCGAAGCTGAAGCGGCGCATGATGCTGATCCGGCCGATGAACTGATCGTCATCGCCCGCCCGGGTAATCGGCGAATCCGCCGCATCGCCGACCAGCCGCATCCAGCCGAAGCTGCTTTCAACGGCCCAGGCCGGGGTGAACTGGTAGCGCGCGAGAGCCTCGACGCCTGCCGATTTCAGCCCGCCGTCGGGATTGTACGCCGCGGGTCCGACGATGCCGGCCGGGACGCCGAAATATTTGTCGGTGTAGTTCTCGTCGGCAAACGACAGGCGGGGCCCGAGGGAAACCGTCCATTCGGTGTCGGGCCGATAGATCAGGTCGGCGCCAAGCTCACCGACCAGGCCGTCGTGACCTGTGACACCGTGGCGGATGTTGCCGAAGACGCGCCAGTGTTCCTGTTCATAGACGAGACCCATGCCCAGCTCGACGGCAGTGTTGATGCCCGGCAGGCCGGTGAGGCCGTCAACTTCTGAAGATTTGCGTTTGTCGATAAACCGGAACGACGGTCGAAACGACAGGCCCAGCGCCCTTTCGCCGCCGATGGACAGGCTGCCGAGCGTCAGTTGTTCGAGTCTGATGACCGGAAACGGCGAAACATCGTAGTCGTCGGCGCCTTCATACTTGGGATCGACGACGGCGCCGACGCCGAGTTCGACCTGGATGCCGTATACGGGCGACTGGTGGTCAGCGGGCGCATCTGCCGCGCTCAGCGAGCCGGCGCCGCAGAAGATGAAAAGGCTGAAGACCGAGGTGTAACTCAAGACGCTTTTCATGGGCCCGTTTCTCTTTATCGCTGACTTGCGCGGTCCAGCCTCTGCCTGCCGACCGCAGGACTGACATCTATAGACACTTGCAGGGATTCACGCCAGTGCCCGTTTCAATTTGTTTGAGGGCCGGACAGTGCTTGCCTGTAATCGCTACGCAAGCAGGGCGACGCTGGATCAGGGAACCGTCATGCAATGGCAGCAGGACCTTGTTTTCGCGGCGGGTGGGTGCGATCGGCGTTATGGCTTCCAAGGCTCACCATCGCCACTTCCGGTGGGGCGCCGAGGCGGACCGGAAGCCGGGAGCAGCCGAGGCCGGCGCAGACGATCATGTGGCGTTCCGCCTCGACGATGTGGCCATAGGCGTAGCGGTTGCCGTATTTCGACGGCACGATCGGCGAGTACCCGGCCATGCGCACCTGGCCGCCGTGGGTGTGGCCGGCAAGCGTCAGCGCGAAACGGTCGGGGACCTTCGGGAAGATATCCGGTTCGTGGGCCAGCAGAATGGCCGGGGCGTCGTCGGCGATGGCCGACAGGGTGCGCGGCAGGTCGTCGACGCCGGTGCGCCCGGCCTTGCGGGTTCTGAAGGCATACTGGTCGCCCAGCCCGGCGAGCCAGAACGCCCTGCCATCCCTGGCGATCCTGAAGGCGTCGTTCTCCAGCACCGGCACGCCGGCGTCTGCAAAGGCCATGTGGGCCTCGGTCGGGCCGTGGCGGCGCTTTTGGGCGCGGGCGTCGGCCCACCAGTCGTGGTTGCCCATGATGGCGAAGCGGCCAAGCGGTGCCTTGAGCCGGGAGCAGGCACGGGCGGTGGCAGCGAAGCTGACCTGTTTGGTGACGAACGGGTGGCTGGCGGCATAATCGCCGAGCAGCACCACCAGATCGGGCTTCTGGCCATTCACCAGGTCGATGATCGCATCCAGCCGTGCAAGCGGCATGTGCGGGGCACCCATGTGCAGATCGGTCAGAACGGCGATGCGCAACGGCAGGTCGTCCGGCCAGTTGTCCGGTTCGGGAAAATAGTGCGCCAGCTTGAAGCGCATGCCGGGTTCCACGGCGAAGGCATAGGTGGTCAGGGCAGGGGTGGCCAGGGCGGCTCTTGCCATGCCCTTTAGAAAGGCGCGTCGTGACATGTACGGGTGTCTCCTCGTCAGCGGTTGATGCCGGCGAGGATGGCGGGAGCGTGTGCAGGGGGCGTGCAGGGGCACCGGAAATGGTGCTGAGGAATGCCGGTCTTTCCGGGATGACGGCGTGCAGGTGTCCGGTTAGTGCCTACCGCCCCTTCCACACCGGTGCGCGTTTTTCCGCAAAGGCGCGGGCGCCTTCTAGCTGGTCCTCGCTGCCGTAGAGCTTCTCAATCGTCGGCAGGCCGCGTTGCATGAGGATGCCGAGGGCTTCCTTTTCCGGCAGGTGCATGGTTTTTTCCATGGTTTCCTTGATCGCGGCATAAACCAGGGGCGGGCCGTCGGCGAGCAGGTCGGCGACCTCGCGGGCGCGCTCCATCAGTTTGTCTGCCGGCACGATCTCGTTGATGATGCCCCAGTGCTTGGCTTCCTGCGCATCGACGACGCGGCCGGTCATCAGCATTTCGACGGCGACGTGATAGGGGATGCGGCGTGGCAGTTTGATGGTTGCGGCGTCGGCGATGATGCCGGAGCGCAGTTCGGGCAGGCAGAAGGTGGCGTGTTCGGCGGCGATGATGATGTCGCAGGAGATCATGATCTCGAAACCGCCGCCGTAGGCCAGGCCGTTGACGGCTGCAACCACCGGCTTGTGCATGTTCGGCAGTTCCTGCAGGCCGCCGAAGCCGCCGACGCCGTAATCGCTGTCGGGCGCTTCGCCTTCAGCCGCCGCCTTCAGGTCCCAGCCGGGGCAGAAGAATTTTTCACCCGCCGCGGTCAGAATGCCGGCGCGCAGGTCCGGGTTATCGCGCAGTCCGGCAAAATGTTCGCCCATGATGCGGCTGGTGGCGGCGTCAATGGCGTTGGCCTTGGGGCGGTCCATGGTGACTTCCAGCACACGGCCACGGATGTTGGTCTTGATCGGTTCGTCGGTCATGTTCAGTTCCCCAGGTGGTTCGAAAAATCACACGTCATCCAGCTTTCCGTGACGAGGTCACCGGACGTGCGGGCGCAGGTCAGATGCAACTCGGCGCGCCCGGTGCTGTCGTCCTTGCTTAGCACAGTCCCGGCATAGACCAGCTCATCGCCCGGCCAGGTCATGCCGCGAAAGCGTATTTTGTAGGCCCGCACCGTTTCCGGCGGCAGCCAGTGGGCGGCGTAGGAGGCCATCAGGCTGGCCTGATACATGCCGAGGCCGAAGGTCGACGGGTAGTCCTGTTTCTTCGCCCATGCGGTGTCGTAGTGCAGCGGGTCGTCCTCGCCGACGACGCCCTGAAAGCGCACGATGTCGTGTTGCAGCATCGGGCCGGCGGCGAACGGGCCGGGGCCCTGGCCTTCGGCCAGCGTTGCCCAGTCGGCGCGGGCGATGGACGCAAACGGGCTCGGGCGTTCCAATTCGTCGTACTGCGGCTGGTAGTCCGGTAATTCCACGTCCCAGCCGCCGGAGCCGGGGGCTTGCGAGGTGGTGACACTCACCGAGCGCTGTTCGATCTTCACCGCGCCATCCTCGCTGCGGTATTCGGTCAGGACGGTGAGGAAGGTCAGCGTGCCGCCGCTGGCGCCCTGCTTCTCGTGTACGCTTTCAAGACTGGCGCGGGCGGTCAGCCGGTCGCCGGCGCGCGGTGGTTGGCCATGAAAGACAAAACTTTCCTCGGCGTGCAACGAAACCGTCAGGTCGTGTTCGACTTCT
>JAHEJE010000142.1 GCA_024639035.1 Alphaproteobacteria bacterium | reverse complement strand
CAGACCTGACCATTCGCCGACCTGGCGGGCATAGGTGCCGCCGGCGTTGACGACATGCTCGCAGACCACCTCGCCGTGTTCGGTGAAGACACGCCACTCGCCATTCGCGTCCTGCTTGACGTCGGTCACACGGCACTTGCGGACGATCCTGGCGCCAAGCTGGCGGGCACCCTGAGCGAGCGCAAAGGCAGCGCCGGCGGGATCGACGTGGCCGTCGTCGGGCGTATGCAGCGCCGCCTGTACGCCATCGAGATTGTAGAACGGATGCAGTTCGCGGATGCGTTCGGGCCCGACAATCTCCATCGGAAAGCCGAGCGCCTTGCCAACGCTGATGGTGTGGCGCAGCCAGTCGAGCTCATCGTCGGTATAAGCCAGCCGGAACGAGCCGCAGCCATGCCAGGTGACCGATTGGCCGGTCTCCCTTTCCAGCACATTCGAATAGAGATCGATGTTGTAGCCAACACATTTGCCGAGCGCGAAACTCGACGTCGAATGGGTGATCTGCCCGGCCGCGTGCCAGGTCGATCCGGAGGTCAATTCGGCCTTTTCGAACAGGACGATATCGGTCCAACCCTCATGCGCCAGATGATAGGCCAGGCCGCAGCCCATGATGCCGCCGCCGATGATCACCACACGGGCCGTTTGAGGGACCATTTTTTTGTCTCCGGTCACAGTGTTTGCCGTGGACATGGCTATCGTACAATTGTACACTCGTCAATCATGAATGGGACAAACGTATCAACGAATGTACTAAGCCGCCTGACTGCAGAGTGGGGCGCACTGACGCCCGAGGCCCAGAAGGCGGCGCGCTATGTGCTGGAAAACCCGCAGGACGTCGGGGTCTCCACGGTGCGCGAGATCGCCGAAGCCGCCAATGTGAAGCCCAACACCTTCGTGCGCATGGCGCGCCAGGTCGGCTTTGACGGCTACGACGATTTCCGCGAACCGTTCCGCCAGGCGATCCGAAGCGGCACGGTGTCGTTCCCGGACCGGGCGCGCTGGTTGCAGGACATCCGCAAGCGCGGCGGCCTGGGCGGGCTCTATGCCGATCTGGCAAGTGCTGCTCTCAACAACATTGAGGAGACCTTTGCCGGCATCGACGAGGCCAGGCTGAAGGCGGCTGCCCAGGCCATATGGCGGTCGCGCAGCGTGTTCGTGCTCGGCGTCGGCGTCAACAATTCCAATGCCCGCAATTTCACCTATCTGGCCAGCACGGGAATGAAACAGTTCCATGCCATTCCGCGGGCGGGTTCGGTGCCGGCAGACGACCTTGCCTGGGCCGGTGAACGAGATGTGCTGATCGCCATGACCTGCAAACCCTACCGCAGGGAGGTGGTGGACGCTGTCGCCATCGCGCGTGAACAAGGCATGACGGTGATCGGCCTGTCCGACAGCCCGGCCAGCCCGATCATCATCGGGGCCGACCACGCTTTCGTGGTTTGCGCCGACACACCGCAGTTCTTCCCGTCGTCGGTTTCCACAATCGCGGTGCTTGAAACGCTTCTGTCGTTCGTCATTGCCGTCGCCAGTCCGGAGATCGTCGAACGGGTCGAAAAATTTCACCAGCGCCGCCACGAACTTGGCATCTACGTCGCCGATGAGGACCAGGGATGATGAACAAACCACCGACAGGCCAGCCGCAGCCGGTGCGCTCGCTGGACGCGCGCTACTACACCGACCCGGCGATTTTTGGCAACGAGGTGGCCGGCGTGCTGAGCCGCACCTGGCAATTAGGCTGTCATGCTTCGCAGGTGGCAAACCCCGGTGACTACGCGGCTTTCGAGATCGCCGGGCAAAATCTTTTCGCCCTACGCGGCCGGGACGGCAAGGTTCGGGCGTTCTACAACGTGTGCCAGCACCGGGCCCACGAGTTGGTCGCAGGAACCGGCAACTGCAAGGTCGTGGTGTGTCCGTATCATGCATGGTCGTACGAACTGACCGGCGAGTTGCGCGCGGGTCCGAACATCAAGTCGGTTCCCGGTTTTGAGCGCGGCGACATCTGCCTGAGCGAGGTGCGGGCCGAGGTGTTCTGCGGCTTCGTGTTCGTCAACCTCGACGATGACGCCCGGCCGATGGAGGACTGGTTTCCCGGCGTGGCCGCGGAATTGCGGGCATTCGTGCCCGACATCGACCGCCTCAAGCCGCTTGAGTGGGTGGAAATCCCTGAGAACTGCAACTGGAAGGTTTCGGTCGAAAACTACTCCGAATGCTACCACTGCGCCCTCAATCACCCGACCTTTGCCACCGGCGTGATCAAGCCGGAGACCTACGATATACAGCCTCAGGGCGGCTACTGCCTGCGCCACACAACGCAGTGCCAGAACCTGGAGGCGATGAGCTACGCCATCGACCTCACCGCCAATGCCCACGCCGGCGACTATTCCTCATGGTTCCTGTGGCCGATGGTCTCGTTCCAGGTCTATCCCGGCAACGTGCTCAACACCTATCACTGGCGCCCGGTCGATGTGGATCATGTGGTGGTCTGGCGTGGCTGGTACACGGTCGATGGCGTTGAGTCGGACGTCATCCGGCGGCTTGCGGTACAGGATCGCGAAACCACCGTTGAGGAGGACATCGGCCTGGTTGAATCGGTGCAGCGGGGCCTGAAGAGTCGCGGCTATCGGCCCGGGCCGCTGGTGGTCGATCCCAACTGCGGTGTCAACTCCGAGCACTCTATCCAGGCCCTGCAACAATGGATGCGCGAGGCGGTCGATGGCTGACGCCGGAGCCGGAGGCGCCATGCCGCAGGTGTGGACGCCGGAGCAGAAACTGTTTCCGCATCAGGTCGGCTTTACCTGTCCGCCATTCGATTTCGACGCCGCGCCGTCGGATTTTCTGCGCATGGCGCCGGAGACGGTCGGCGTCCATGGCTGGATGCTGCATGTGCCGGACTATCAGCACGGCCTCGATCAGCGAAAACAGAATTTCGGCATGCTGGAGGACTTCGTTCATTGCATGGCGCGCAACGGGGTCGATGTCTGCGGCCAGGTCGGCTCAAACTGGGTGCATGCCAGCGGCCTTGGTGTTGACGGCATCCGCGACCATTGCCGAACCCTCTCGGACAAACATGGCGTCGCGTTCCACATGGCCGGATACGCCATGGTCGAAGCCCTGCGCGCTATGGACGTGGAAAAGATCGCGCTCAATGCCGCCTATCACTGGCCTGCCTGGTGGCGGGGTACGGTGGGTTTCCTGAAAGAGGCGGGCTTCGATGTGCTGTGGGCTGGAAATTTCGTCGATCAGGGCTGGTTTGCCAGCCAGGATGAGGTCAATGCCCGACGCTGGATCTTCGATGGTGACCTGGCCGCCAAGAGTTTTCAGTACGTCGCCGAGCGCGCGCCTGGCGCCGATGCCTATCTGATCAACGGCATGTGCAACTTCCGAACCGGGCCGGACGGCCAGGCGCAGCGCCCGGTGCATCTGGAAAGAGAGATCGAAACAATGCTCGGCAAACCGGTGATCGGTCACGACAGCGCTCTCTACTGGCGGATCTTCAAGAGCCTGGGCATTTCCCCCATGACGCCGCAAGGCCAATTGCTTTCGTCTTTGAAAGGCTGACATATGCACAAGATCCTGGCGCTGTGGGCCGTGCCCCGTTCGACCTCGACAGCCTTTGAATGGATGATGCGCCAGCGCGGCGACATGACCTGCTTTCACGAACCGTTCGGCGAAGCCTGGTATCAGGGCGAAGACCCGCTATGGCCGCGGCTTACAGCGGACAGTGTGCGTACGCCCGGATTGACGCTGCAATCGGTTCTGGAGACCCTGAAGGCGGCAGCCGCCGACGGGCCGGTGTTCTCCAAGGACTTCCCGCATTACATCGACCACATGTGGAGCGATGATCTGCTCGACCTGTTCAACCACAGCTTTCTGATCCGCGACCCGGCCAAGACCATCACCTCGATGTATGCCAAATGGCCGGATTTCCACCCCAAGGAAACCGGCTTCAGCGAACAACGGCATCTGTTCGACATGCTGTGCGAGAAAGACGGCAAGGCCCCGCCGGTGCTCGACAGTGACGACCTGCTGGAAGCCCCGCACGAAATGGTCAAGACCTGGTGCGAGGCGGTCGGGATTGTGTTCATGCCCGAGGCCCTGAGTTGGGAACCCGGTGCCGACACAGCGCAGTACAGCTGGTGGGACGGGGGTTCGTTCCACGCCAACCTGCGCAATTCGGACGGCCTGAAACCTCAAGCGCGCAAATACATCGATATCGCTACTGCGCCCGATCGGGTTAAAGAAATCTACGAGCAGGTGTTGCCGCACTACGAGGCCCTGCATCGTCACCGGATGCAGAGGACGGTCAGTTGAAACTCTCACGGATCACAGTCTATCAAATCGACCTGCCGATCGCCGGCGGCTATTCTTTCGCCAAGGGCAAGGTGGTCACCACCGCAGACACCACCGTAGTGCGACTCGACACCGACGATGGCATCACCGGCTGGGGCGAAGCCTGTCCGCTGGGGCCGTTCTATCTGCCATCCTATGCGCAGGGAATCCGCACCGGTGTCGGTGTGCTGGCACCGCATCTGATCGGCCTCGACCCGCGCCAGATCGGCGCGCTCAACACCAGAATGGATCGGGAGCTGCGTGGCCATGCCTATGTCAAATCGGCCATCGATGTGGCGGCGCACGACATTCTCGGCAAGTCGGCGGGTTTGCCTGTCCATGCCCTGCTCGGCGGCCGGCAAATGGACGCCGTGCCGATGTACTGGTCGATCAGCCAGGGCGATCCGGACGACATGCGGCGTCAGGTGGACGGCGCCCGTCAGGTCGGGTACCGCCAGTTCCAACTCAAGGTCGGCGGCGTGCCGGCCGACGACATCGAGCGGATCCGGGCCGGACTGGATGGCGCACGGCCGGGCGAGATTTTCCTGTGTGATGCCAACACCGGCTGGCGCCGAGACGAGGCGTTGTCGGTCGCGCGCGCAACGGCGGACCTCGATTATATCTTTGAACAGCCATGCGATCTCTATTCCGACAACTTGTCGGTGCGCCGGCGGGCCCCGCATACCTTCAAGCTGGATGAAAGTCTGCAGTCGCCGCAGGATGTTTCACAGGCGCTGCACGACGATGCGCTCGACATTGGCTGTATCAAGATCACCAAGATGGGCGGCCTGAGCAAATCGCGATTCGCCAGAGATTTGTGTGCGGCCAACGGCATCGCCATGACCGTGGAGGACGTCTGGGGGGCCGAAATCGTCACCGCGGCGCTTGGACATCTGGCCATATCGACACCACCAGATGCAATTCTCAACACTACCGATCTTCACAACTACAACGATGTTCATATCGCGACCGGCGCGCCCCAAGCACGCGACGGGAAACTGCTGGTGAGCGATGCGCCGGGCCTCGGCATCGAGCCCGACCTTGAAGTGCTGGGAAAACCGGTTGCTGTTCATGAATAGGGTCAGGCGATGAAAATCACCGGCATCAACGTCTGGCAGCTCGACTTGCCACTGACCAAACCCTACTGGCTATCCGGCGGACGTTTGAAATTCGAAAAGCTGGACAGCACCCTGGTCCGCATCGACACCGATGACGGCATCTCGGGCTGGGGTGAGGGGTGTCCATGGGGGCATACCTACCTTCCCGCCCATGGACCGGGAACCCGGGCCGGCATCGCAACGCTCGCCCCTGCCCTCATCGGTGCCGATCCGTGCGCGCTCGATGAGATCAACTGGATCATGGATGTGCAGCTTCCGGGGCATCCCTATGCGAAGTCGCCACTCGACATGGCGTGCTGGGATATTTTTGGCAAGGCAACCGGGATGCCGCTGTGGCGGCTGCTGGGCGCGGCGCGCCCCGAGGCCGTGCCGGTCAACTCCTCGATTTCGACCGGCACGCCGGAGGAAATGATCGCGCTGATCAACGCGGCGGCCGAGAGCGGCTATACGGTCCACTCAGCGAAGATCGGCGGCACCGACACTGCAGCCGATATCGCCCGGATCGAGGCCATCTCGGCGGCTCTGCCGGACGGGCATTCGGTAACTTTCGATGTCAACCGGG
Organism: Alphaproteobacteria bacterium; assembly: GCA_024639035.1. GTDB lineage: Bacteria > Pseudomonadota > Alphaproteobacteria > Rhizobiales > Aestuariivirgaceae > JAHEJE01. The sequence continues at coordinate 1,508 of JAHEJE010000142.1, read as the reverse complement.
CCTGGACGCCGGCAACCGCAATTCAGGTGCTGAACAGCGTTGCAGCGCGTGACTGGATCGAGCAACCCTGCGAAACGCTGCAGCAATGTGCTCACGTCGCCAGCCGGGTGCCGCAACCGATCCTGCTGGATGAATGCCTGCACGATTTCGAGGATCATCTGACGGCGTGGCGACAGCGGGCTTGTGAGGGTATCAAGCTCAAGCCCAACCGTGTCGGTGGGCTGACCAGGGCGCGCAGCATACGCGACTTCGGCATCGCCGCCGGCTGGCGGATGCACATCGAGGATGTCGGCGGTACGGTGCTGGCGGATACGGCGGCAATCCATCTTGCCACCGCCACCCGGCCCGAGTATCGGCTGGCGAGCTGGCTGTGCCACTATCATCTCGCCGTCGACCCGATGCCCGGCCAGGGGGCACGCAACAGCAACGGCTTGGTCACTCCACCCGACCTGCCAGGAATTGGCGTAGAGCCGGATGGCGATGCCCTGGGACCGGCCATGGCCGCTTATCGTTGAGCCGCAGCCGCCGCACCTTCGCCGTATTGACCGAGCATGTGGAGCGGTCGATACTTGGTGAAGATGGACCGGGAGACTTCCTTATGAACAACTCACTCTACGCGGCGATGGCGATGATCGGTGCGGCGTCGCTGACCTTGCCAGCCCTGGCCGATAACGACCGCGATCGGATGCGCATGATGTCTCTGACCGGAATCGGCGAGGTCAAAGCCGAACCTGACCTGGCCGTCATTACCATTGGCGTGGTGCGCGAGGCCGAAACGGCGCGAGCGGCGTTAAGCGCCAACAACACGGCAATGGCTGCAGTTACCGCGGTCGTTTCCGAGACGGGCGTTGCCAAAAAGGATCTCCAGACATCTGGCTTCGCCATCAATCCCAAGTATCATTATCCCAAGCGGAACTCCTCGGGCGAGCGCCCGGAGCCGAAGATCACCGGCTACACGGTCAGCAACAATCTTTCGGTTACGGTTCGGGCTCTGGATACATTGGGCGACCTGCTCGACAGCGTTGTCGATGCCGGCTCCAATCAGATCAACGGCATTGCATTCGGACTGTCGGATCCCAAGCCGCTTGAAGATGAGGCGCGGAGATCGGCGACCGCAAATGCGATCTCGAAGGCTCGGCTCTATGTTGAGGCTGCCGGATTGAGGCTGGGTCCGATCATTTCGATCAGTGAACACTCGCGCAGGGTGTTGCCGGCTCAGGCAATGGCGAATGTTCGGGCCATGGCCGCAGATGTTGCTGAATCAGTGCCGATTGCGCGCGGCGAACATACCATTTCCATGCAGGTGAACATCACCTGGGAAATCCAGTCAGCGCAGTAAGCTACTGCCGTCCACTGGTATCACCGCCGCCGGTGTCACCACCACCTGTGTCGCCGCCGCCTGTATCGCCACCACCAGTATCGCCACCACCAGTGTCGCCGCCGCCTGTATCGCCACCACCAGTGTCACCGCCACCGGCGTCGCCACCGCCAGCATCTCCGCCACCGGC
>JAHEJE010000141.1 GCA_024639035.1 Alphaproteobacteria bacterium | reverse complement strand
TTTCCGCGCCTTCTGGACGTCACCATGCTCGCCTTGCGGTCAACCAGACCGCCGCGCCAAGCATGCCTAGCCAGCAGACGCGGAAAACCGGTCAAGCGATTCCGTATGATCGAAAAGTGCTCTAATACTGGTTTGGGCTTGTGTGGAGCCTGGGGATCGCGCTATGCGGTCTGCTGAAAGTTGAACCGTTGCAAGGGAACGACCGGCCGTGTCTCCAGAAGAAATCAAGAAACTGACCAACTTCTTCCGCACCAAATTCCAGAACCAGGCAATTTCGGTGCGCCGGCGGCCACAGAAGGACGATTCGGCCGAGGTCTATCTGGGCGACGAATTCATCGGCGTTCTGTTTCGTGACGACGAAGACCCCGACGACCTGTCCTATTCGTTTCAGATGGCCATTCTCGACTTCGATCTGGAAGATTAGCCGCCCGCCGCAGGTGTGTTGAAATAGACGATCTGCGTAATGATCTGCTGAACGGTTGCCTCGATCTTGAACCATTCCGGCAGATGTTCGACGGCAAAGCGGTAGCGGGCGGCAATTGTATCATTGATCATGATGAGACGTTCACACAGTCTCGGGCCCAGGCTTGAGGCCTCCTTGCTGCAGGTCAGATAGACCCGGTTATCCGGCAGCTGGCCGACGAAAAGATCTATGCTGGCGTAGGGTGCGGTGGGGGCAAAAGTGTACTTGCGCAGGTTGCTGACGGCGGCTGTCGGAGGGCCGGCGAAGTAGTTGGTATAGATCTTGTCGAATTTCTCGGCTTCGGCCATTCCCGGTTGCCGCTTGATCAGGCTTACCAGGACGTAGTTCGAATGGTCCTTGATGTCTTCCGGCCGAACCGGCTTTGCCTGTTCGTCGTAAGGCCAGGCAAAGTGCAGGTCGACCTGTTGCAGGCCGCGCAGGGTGCGGGTCTTGAGCCGCGCGATCAGGCGTGCGGGGATCAGCAACTCGGTATTCTCGAACTCAATATGGATCGCCCGTCCCGGATCCGAGTTGTCTTCCTTCAGGGTCGATAGCAGGTCGGGATTGGGGAAAAAGTAATAGGCGAAGACGATCCCGGCGAGGCCGACGAATGCCATCAGTGTGACCGCCAGGATGGCAGCGAGCGAGCGTTCGCGGACCTTGTTGCGCTTCGACTGATACCAAGCAGGCATCCTTGCCATGATTGTCGTTCGCCCCGGTGAATTGCCGCGGGCCGCGCCACTGGCATGGTCGCGCGCCCGATCCGGCCAATGCCGGCACCATAACCCAGAAAATTGCGATTTGGGAGCATTCACGCCCGCCTTTGGCACAGGCCTTGCTGGTTGACCGGTATGGCCGGCGCCCGTCCCTAATTGGCGCGGTTTCCGGGGTCAGGACCTGTGCAGGTGTGCGATGAGTGTTTTCGATGTCATCTTCGTGGTGTCGTTCGGGCTGGTTTTCTCCGGTCTGACCTATAGCCTGTGGCCGATGGTTTCAGGCGACCGGGCCAGTTTTTCCCTGTTCTGGTGCGATCAGACGCCGAGCCCTGTGAAGGCCCTGGTCGTCGTGCTTTGCGCGCCGGTGCTGTTGCTGCAGGCCGGCTACACTCAGATGTTCGATTCGGGCGGCGTCCTCAGGTGGGCAGCGGCCTTTGCAACCGCATTTGCGCTGTGCTTTATTCAGGGCGTCGTGGTCGTGGTTTGTCTGGGCTTGGCGGGATAGCGCCGACGATCGACCGATTTCTGGAGATCTAGCAGGCAGCGCCGGTTTGCCGGTGTCAGGGTGGGGTTTGATGGCCATTTATGCATTGAACGGCGTTCGGCCGCAGTTGCCGGATGCCGACACGTTCTGGATTGCGCCGTCGGCGGACGTCATCGGCAATGTCAGGCTTGAGGCATGTGCCAGTGTCTGGTTCGGCGCGGTGCTGCGCGGCGACAACGAATTGATCCATATCGGCGAGAACAGCAACATCCAGGACGGCTGCGTGCTGCATACCGACCCGGGTTTTCCACTCAGCGTCGGGCGCGATGTCACGGTCGGACACGGAGCTGTATTGCACGGCTGCACGGTTGAAGCCGGGGTATTGATCGGGATGCGGGCAACGGTGTTGAACGGCGCGGTGATCGGCGCGGGCAGCATCGTCGGCGCCAATGCGCTGGTGCCGGAGGGCAAGGTGATACCGGCAAACTCGCTGGTGCTCGGAACGCCCGGCCGTGTCGTCAAGACGCTCGATGGTGCGCAAGCCGGTGAAATGGCGCGGCTTGCACAGATTTACGTCCGCCGGCGGCAGGAATACAGCTCCGGCCTTGAGCGCCTGGAGTGAAAGGGCTGAAGATCGCTTGGTTAAAAAGGGGTGGGGCCGATCTTGGGTGGGATCAAGATCGGCCCCGATGACCCGGTCTGGTGGGGGATGGGGAGGGGGACGCCGACCGGGCCACAAAACTGTTTGTCAATTCGCGCTATTGCGGATCAATTCCCTCCGGAGATGAACTTGCCACCGCGGCTTTGCTTGGTGGTCAGCGCGACCCAGACGTTGGGGTTGAGCTGCGATTGACGCTTGAGGAACTGGTACTGGGTCTCGCTCCAGCGGCGGACGTCGCCGCGGCGATTGTCGAGAACGAAGTCTCCGGCATCGGTCCGCACGGTCAGGACAGCGTGTCCGTCGCCGTTTTCATCGAGCACCACGGTGATCAGCATGGTTTCGGCGGTGAAGCCGAGGCCTTCGAGATAACGCTTCTTGAGCAGGACGTAGTCTTCGCAATCGCCGGCGACATCCGGCAATGCCCAGTGCTCCGGCGCGGCATACAGCTCAAGGTCGCTGACAGGCGTGATCTTGGCGTTGACATAGGCGTTGACTTCCTGGAGCTGGGTCCAGCGGTCTTCTGTCAGAACAAGCTGAGTTTTGGCGGCACGCGGCATTGGCCGGCATTCTGAGGCATTGCGGGCGCAGAAGTTCACATAGCCGATCGGGGGCAGGGTGTTGCCATAGACCGGAGTGAAAACAGGCTCTTGCTGATAGTTTACGGTCTTGGCGACGGAGTCGTAGGCGTATGCTGTCGTTGCGGTGCAGGTTGCAACCAGCATGACCGCCGCTCCTTTTGAAATTTTCGAAAACATTGCGCCAACCCCGTTCCCTTTGTCGTTGGGGAAACAGTAGCAGCGAGAGTTTGCTATTCGGATAAGCGGTTCGCTCGAAGTGTCGCTAAACGCGGCGAAATTCGTTAATCATGAAAAATCGGTTATGGCGGGGGCTGGCGGAAAATGGCGGAAAATTACCGCTTGTCAGACCAGCTGGGCCTGCAGCGCCGTTTGATCGAGCTGCTTGGAGAATTCGATCGCCAGTCCGTTCGGCAAATAGCGGACCACACGGCCGTTCATCTTGCCGAGCATGACCTTGGTGCCGAGAGTGGGCAGGATATCGGTTGTCACGGCGGCACCGGACAGGGAGATGTCCACGACTTCGCAGGGATAGACCCGGCCATCGGGCAAGGTGATGTGCGACTTCGAATCGGCGGGTTCGTAGCGCGGATGGCGGCGATTGTCGGCTGCCGGGTCGTTGGCCTTGTCGCGCAGCCACTTCAGGCGCGACTTGAACCGTTCGCGACGGGACTCATTGAGTTCGAAGCCGATCTCAAATCCGCCCGGTGTATGTTTGGTGATCGGACCTTCGACACGGCCGACCTCTTCGATGTAGGCGACCACATGTACGCCGGCGGGAACATCCACGTTGGTGATCAGCGATGCCTTGCTGAGCGATAGGCTGCCGATCTGGCAGGGATGTTCGGCCATGTCGGGAAGCATGAACCTGCCGAACAGGATCATCGGAGATTTGGTTGGCGCGCCGTCGGTTTCCCGTGCTGCGTTGTCTGCAATCACCCGCTTTGCTCCCACTCGAATTGTTTGCCGGCGCTACTTTCTTGGCCAAGCAGGCAAAATGGTAGACTGCGGATGTAAAGAGTGGGTTAAGTCGCCCTGCCGAACGGCAAAAAATTCAGGCGGACAGCCCCCCGTCGATGACCCGGAAAACCGGGCGCGCAGGGGTCTCGGCAATGCCGGATTGCTGCTCCTTGCGGCGTTGGCAATGGACTTTCTCGCGGGCATGCTCGGTCCATATCATCTTGAGGCGCGAGAGGTCGAAGTGGGTCAGCGGCTGGCGGTCGGCCTTGGCGGGCTCGCGAAACCGGAACAGACCGATCAGCAGGTGGGTGACGTTGGCGGTTTTTGTGGTCACCGGGAGGGCGAGTAGCTCAAGCCCGGTCAGGTCGCTGTGCGGGCTGTACGCCCGCAACCGGGCCACGCAGGGCTGATGGCCGCTGATGGAAGCATCCAGAGCCTTGGATATGACCGTGGATTCGAAGTCGTCCCATCCCTCCATGAAGCGGGTCTTGGTGACTTCGGTGCCGAAAATCTTGCAGATCCCGGACCCGGCCAGGCGCCAGTGGTAGACCGGCTGCAGGGGATGGCGCTGCAGGATGCCGATGTTTGGCAACAGGCCGGCAAGATGCTTCAGATCGATATCGAGCTTGCGCGGGGCGCTGTCTTCGCCGCGCACGCTTTCCCAATGACGAAACAGCAACCGGCTGCTGGGATGCAGGATGTCATCGGGTGTATCGGGTACTTGATTGTTGCTACTTGTGGTCGTCATTTCGGTCGGATACCAGTGGTCCAGGTGTGTCATTGCTGTACTGTTGCGGAATGATGTGCATGCATCATGCCAATCGGTCGAAAGCAGCCAGGAGCCCTGCGGTAATGGACAATCGGGAACAGCAACCGGGGATCGACGACGGGCCGGCTGGCGGCGCAGTGCCGATTTTCAATGCGCCGCGGGTTGTTGTGATCCTGATTGCCGTGTTTGGCGGCGTTCATCTCACCTTGCAGCTGCTCGGCGATGATCTGGCGCGCTGGTATTCGCTAGCATTTGCCTTTTCGCCGGCGCGGATTGCACCGCCGCCGGACCTGGTCGGAGTGGTGTTTCCGGGCGGGGAAGGGGCCAAACTCTGGACTTTCTTCAGTCATATGTTCCTGCATGGAGACTGGTTGCATCTGGTGATCAACAGCCTGTGGATGCTGGCCTTCGGCAGCGTTGTCGCCCGTTGGATGGGCGCAGGGCGGTTCATTGTCTACAGCCTGCTGTGTGCCGCTGCTGGTGCGATGGCCAGCCAATTGGTCTATTGGGGCACGTTGTCGTTCATGGTCGGTGCATCCGGGGCGATTTCCGGACAAATGGCCGGGGCGATCCGGCTTATGTTCGCCAGTGGCGACCGCCTGTTGCTGTTCAATGCGGGACAGGCCGACATTGCGCCATTGCCGCTGGGCGCACTCCTGTTTCACCGGCGGGCGCGAAACTTTATCCTGGTGTGGATGGTGGCAAACGCAGTCTTCGGCATGCTCGGGCTCGGGGCCGGCGCAAGCGTCAGCCGGATTGCCTGGGAGGCCCATGCAGGCGGCTTCATTGCCGGCATTTTGTTGTTGGGGTTGTTCGCGCGCCGCAATGTGGCATAATTGCCGGGGGAAAAAATTGCGGGTACGAACATGACAGTTGCACACATTCTGACATCCAAGCCGAATGAAATCATTTCACTCAAGCCCAGCGCGACCTTGCTCGAGGTGAGCCAACTGTTGGCTGAAAGACGGATTGGCGCAATCCTCCTGATCAATGACGATGACAGCATTGCCGGCATCATCTCCGAGCGCGATCTGGTGCGGGCTATGTCCAAACACGGCACCGAAGCGGTGGGCCTCAAGGCTGAAACGTTCATGACCCGGGAGTTGATCACATGTCGTCCGGAAGATACGACCGATCAGGTGATGGCGATCATGACCCAGGGGCGGGTGCGCCATTTGCCGGTGATGTCGGAGTCTAAGCTGGCAGGCTTCATCTCCATTGGCGATGTGGTGAAGCACCGGATTGCCGAGGTCGAGCGCGAAGCCGAGGAAATGAAACGGTACATTTCCGGCTGAGTGTCTCGGCGTTTTTACGCGTCAGTGACCTTGTCGAGGATTTCCAGAGCGTACTCTATATCCGGGATCGAGCGCTCGGCTGCTTCGCGGCCGGCGGCGATGGCCTCGTTGGCCTTGTCGAATTCAAACAGGCCAATGTCAGGTGTGCGCGGCACGATGCTGATATCCGGCGGATCGCCGGCAAGGCGCGAGCGGGCCAGACGGTCCTGGGTGATATTGAATGCAGCGACAAGAACCGTCGTCAGGCCGGGATCGGATTTCGAGCCAACCATCTGGCGCAGCCTTGAAGCCTTCTCGTTGCCTGATTTGCGGGCCTTACTGGTCTCTTGCGCGGACCGAACGAGGGACTGCTGAATGACGGTTCCGCCGAATGCGTCGCTGTTCAGATTGACGGCTATCACCAGACGGGCGCCCATGGCACGGCAGGCCGAAACCGGGATCGGATTGACGACGGCGCCATCGATGAGCCATTTGCCCCGGCGGTGCACCGGCTTGAATACGCCAGGCAGGGCGTAGGAGCCGCGCATCGCAGTGGTCAGCGGGCCGTCGCGAAGCCAGATCTCGTGACCGGTCATCAGTTCGGTGGCGATGCAGATGAACGGCAGGCGGGTATGGCTGAAATTCATCTCGCCGAGATGTTCATTCAGCAGGGCACTCAGCTTGTCGCCGGAAATCAGGCCGCTTCCGCCCCACGTGATGTCCAGAAACGAGAACATCCGCCGGCGTGTCAGGCTGAGAGCAAATTCCTTGAGTTCGGCCAGCCTGTCGGAGGCAAAACAACCGCCGACCAGGGCGCCGATAGACGTTCCGGCGATCACCGACGGATTGATCCCCGCCTCCTGCAGCCGTTCCAGAACGCCAATGTGCGACCAGCCCCGGGCCGCTCCGGCGCCCAGGGCTATGCCAATGCGGGCATGGTAGTCGGACACCGGAGGGGCGTCACGACTGACCAGGGCAGGAATACCGGCGGCGGTTTCGTCATTATCGGAGATCATGGCCACTCTTCAGACTTTGCCGGTCAACCTAACGCCAAATGCGTGGCCGTGTAAAATCTTTGTCGTGCGCACGGACATTCCAGCGCACGCTACTTGCCATAGACCTGTACGGGATCGAACAAGCGCACATCGTCGTAGCGCTCGAGCGTGCCGGTTGCCGGTTCAATTGTCCGGTAGAAACAGGATCTGCGGCCGGTATGACAGGTGGCGCCCATGCCTTGCGGTTGGGCCGAAATCAGCAATGCGTCCTGATCGCAGTCGGTGTGCATGGATACGATCTTCAGGGTCTCACCGGACGTTTCGCCCTTTTGCCAGAGTTTTTGCCGCGATCGGCTCCACAGATGGACAAACCCGGAGGCGAGAGAGGCATCGAGGGCCTGCCGGTTCATGTAGGCAAACATCAGGACGCGGTTGTCCGATGCGTCGGTGACGATGGCAGCGATCAGGCCGCCTGCGTCAAACCTGGGACGGAAATCGTCCGTTTCCTCGATGCTGTCACGATTTTCGGCGGAGCCTGAAGGGTCGGTCACATCACTATCCGTAAGGCAAGTCCTGACCTAGAGCGAAAAACCGCCGGAAGGCGAACGCAGAAGCTCCATGAAGCGGG
>JAHEJE010000140.1:5760-7534 GCA_024639035.1 Alphaproteobacteria bacterium | reverse complement strand
GCGGGCCGCCGGCAAGCCGGTGGTGACATCCAACCAGGCGCAGTTCTGGAGCTGTCTGCGGCGGGCCGGAATCATGGATGAGCTTGAAGGGTTCGGGCAGATATTCTCGCGGGCCGGAGATTGTATCGCTGGTTGACGCTGGCCGTCAGCAGGTCGGCGGGTTGTCGAGGCCGCCCATACGGCAGACCTCAAGCCACTCGTCTTCGGTGACCGGCTGGACCGACAGGCGCATCGAGGTGACCAGGGACATGGCGGCCAGCTTCGGGTTGGCCTTGACGGCCTTCAGCGTGACCGGTTCGGGCATGTCGCAGACCGCCTTGACATCGACGCAGTCCCAGCGTTCGTCATCGGTGGTTGAGTCGGGATGCGATTCTACGCAAATCTCAACAATTCCAACGATATTCAGCCCTTCGTTCGAGTGATAGAAGAAGCCAAGGTCGCCGACCTTCATGGCCCGCATGTTGTTGCGTGCCTGGTAGTTGCGGATGCCGTCCCACTCCTCGCCGGCCTTGCCCTTGGCCTTTTGCTGATCCCAGGACCATTTGAAGGGTTCGGATTTGAACAGCCAGTAAGCCATGGGTTGTCTCCTTAGTGTGGTGCCCGGCCAGCCTGCTCCCCCGGCCCAACCACCGCTAGGCTACCCTTACAGGGTGGTTGGGCCGGGGGGAGCGGGCCGGCCGGGCGCAGGCAAAAAATCATTCCGGGCGCACCGGGCGGGCGAGCAGGCGAGCGATTTCGTCATCGGCCGAGGAACGGCCTTGCACGATGGCATCGACGGCCTGGCAGATCGGCATGTCTATACCATGCCGTTCGGCCATTTCCACGATGACGCGGGCGGTATGCACACCTTCGCTGACCGTGCGGCGGCCAGCCATATGGTCCTCCAGCGTGGCGCCGCCGCCAAGAGCGGCGCCAAGCGAGAAATTGCGCGACTGGGTGCTCGAGCAGGTGAGGATGAGGTCGCCGAGACCGGACAGGCCGGTCAGGGTGGCGTGCGGGACCTCGAGCTTGCCGGCCAGGCGCGACAATTCGGCAAACCCTCGGGTGATGAGGGCGGCCCTGGCGGAGTGGCCGAAGCCCTTGCCGTCGCTGATGCCGCAAGCGATGGCCAGCACGTTCTTGATGGCGCCGCACAATTCCACGCCTTCCAGGTCGCTACTGGCATAGACGCGGAACGTGGTGACGGTCAGCGCCCGGGCCAGCAACTTGGCCAGTTCCAGGTCCTGCGCGGCCAGGGTGACGGCGGTGGGCAGGCCGCGGGCGACATCGGCAGCGAAACTTGGGCCGGACAGGGCGGCGGGGATCAGTTGCGGGCAGGTTTGCTGCAGCACGTCGCTCATGAAGCCGCCGGTCGCGACCTCAATGCCCTTGCAGCAGGTGGCGGCGGGGATGCCCGGCGGCAGGATGTCGGCGAAGTCGGTCATGACGGCGCGCATTGCCTGGGCCGGTGTGACGACGAGAACGGCATCGCAGCTCGCCAGATCCTGTCTTTGCGATGTCACCGCGATGGTGTCCGGCAGTCTGATGCCAGGCAGATAGGCGGTGTTCTCGCCGGTCTCGCGGATCGTGCGGCCGAGATCGTCGTTGCGGCACCACAAGGTGACGCGATGGCCGGCGCGGGCGCAGGTGGCGGCAAGGGCGGTGCCCCAGGACCCGGCGCCGATAACGCCGATATGAGCAATCGTTGCGGTCATGCCTTGACGCCTGCGAATGGCACCGGATCGGCAGTGGCATCGAGCGGCCAGCGGGCATGGACCGGGCTGGCGAGATCGTC
>JAHEJE010000140.1:0-5660 GCA_024639035.1 Alphaproteobacteria bacterium | reverse complement strand
GTGGTGCCGTAGCGGCGGAAGCGGGCGACGTCCTCAACCGCGAGGAACTGGGTGTGGCCGCCGGAGACCAGCAGTAACAGGTAGGGCGGGCGCAGGTTTTCAGTCAATCCCGGGGTCAGCGCATGGGCCTCCAGATGGTTGACGGCGATGAACGGTTTGGACTTCGCCACGGCGATGGCCTTGGCGGTCATGACGCCGACCAGCAGTCCGCCGACCAGACCGGGTCCGGCGGTTGCCGCCACCGCGTCGATGTCGTCGAGCGACAGGCCGGCCTGGTCCAGGGCCTTCTCGATCAGGCCATCGAGGGCATCGACATGGGCGCGCGCGGCAATCTCGGGCACAACGCCGCCATAGGGCGCATGCGCGGCCAGTTGCGACAGGACGATATTGCTGCGGACGACCGGCTCGCCATTTGCCCGGCGCTCGACAATCGATGCGGCGGTCTCGTCGCATGAGGTCTCGATGCCGAGCACCCTGATGTCCTTGCTGCCTGTGGCCAAAGTTCACCTTTCCTCACCGGGACGAAAAGTTATAGTGCGGCGGCGCAAAGCGCCCGGCGATGACTGCACAGATGCTCTAACATTGGGATTACCGGCTTGCAAACCTCACAACTCAAAATCGGCACCCGAGGCTCGCCGCTGGCCTTGGCGCAGGCGCACGAAACACGGGATAGGCTGGCTGCGGCGCACGGCATCGATGCAGCGGCGATCGAGATCGTGGTCATCACCACGACCGGCGACAGGGTGCGCGACCGCCCGCTGGCGGAAATCGGCGGCAAGGGGCTGTTCACCAAGGAGATCGAAGAGGCGCTGTTCGGCGGTTCGATCGACATGGCGGTGCATTCGATGAAGGACATGCCGGCGGAACTGCCGGACGGATTGGAGATGGCCTGCCTGTTGCCGCGCGAAGATCCCCGTGATGGTTTTTTAAGCCCGGTTGCGACCTCGCCGGCCGATCTTCCGGAGGGTGCCGTGGTGGGGTCGTCGTCAGTGCGACGGGCGGCTCAGGTGCGCGCCCTGCGGCCGGACCTGAAAGTGGTGCAGTACCGTGGCAACGTGCAGACCAGGCTGAGCAAGCTGGAAGCCGGCGAGGTGGCCGCGACCTTTCTGGCCTGCGCCGGGCTCAACCGGCTCGGACTGGCGGACCGGGTAACGCGGGCGATGCCGGTCGATGAAATGCTGCCGGCGGTGGCGCAGGGCGCGATCGGCATCGAGGTCAGGGCCGGTGACGGGCAGGCGCGCGAACTGCTGCGACCGCTGAATGACCGGGATACCGAGACCGCCGTTGCGGCCGAGCGCGGCTTCCTGTGCGCACTTGACGGGTCGTGCCGCACGCCGCTGGCCGGCCATGCGGTGCTGGATGGCGATCAGGTGGCGTTTCGCGGCATGGCCCTGTCGCTCGATGGCTCGACGATATGGCAGGCCGAGCGCCGGGGTACGCATGACGATGCCGAGCGGCTGGGGCGCGATGCGGCAGACGAGGTTCGGGCAGCGGCCGGCGACAGGCTGTTTGCGTAATGGCCGACTGCGTCATTGTTACCCGGCCGCAAGCCGACAGCGAGGCGCTGGCGGCACGCTTGCGCGACATCGGCTTTGCGCCGGTGATTGCGCCGCTGATGCGGCTCGAACATATCCGTGGCGTAGCGCTGCCGGACCAGGTGCCGCAGGCCATCGCCTTCACCAGTGCCAACGGCGTAAGCGGTTTGATGGCGCAAGTCGGTGCCGAACGGCTGTTGACGGTGCCGGTGCTGGCGGTCGGTGCGGCATCGGCGCGCGCGGCGCGTGCGGCCGGATTTGCCGATGTCAGGCAGTCGGGCGGCGATGTCGATGCGCTGGTGGAGACAGTGCGTAATGCCTGTCGGGCCGGGGCGGGGCCGATTCTCTATCCGTCCGGTGTGCATATCAGCGGCGACCTGCACGGAGCGCTTTCGGCGCTGGGGTATGATGTCGCGCGTGTCGTGGTTTATGAGGCGGTGCACGCCCGGCAGATGCCGGATGCGGCCCGCGCGGCGCTGTCGCAGCGACAGAGCATGTCCGTTGTCTTGTATTCGCCGCGATCAGCGGCTATCTGGGGTGAGCTGATCGGCCATGCAAGCAGCGATCGGGTGGGGGCGGATTCAATCACTTATGTCTGTCTATCCGGCAATGTGGAGCGGGCGCTGCGACGAAGCTGCGGTGATGATGTTCGCACCATGGTGGCAGACCGTGCCGATGAGGATGCGGTTGTGGACGCTCTGAAGGCATGGCGGGCTTGACATTGCCCGGCAATGGCGGATTGATGGGGTAAGAGGCGCAAATGACACAAAAACCGAGACGCAGACCGAAACCGAGGAAGACGGCGCGCCCGCAGGTCATCGACCTGAAGGCAGAGGAAGTCGCCGACGCCGAAAACAGCGATGAGAGCAAAAGCGGCGCCGCACCCGAGGCAGCCGGCGCGGATGCATCGCAACAGGCGCCCGATGAGACGGCCGGCACGACCTCCCCGGAAGCTTCAGGCGATGCGCCGGCCAAGGAAACTGCCGCGGCACAATCAGATCCCGACAAGGCCGATGGCGAGCCGGCAGAGGAGGGGGCCACTGCCCAATCCGATGCCGATACAGCGGACGCCGAGGTGACGCCGGATGAAGCGCCAAAGCAGGCCGGCGGTGGCGGCAGCGGCAAGCTGATTGCGGCCGGGCTGGCGGCGCTGATCATTGCCGGCGGGGCGGGGGCGTGGGCCTATCGCACCTACGGCGGCGGTACGGACAGTGCCGCCGTGGCGCAGATCGAAGCCCTGCAGCAGCAGGTCGCCGAACTGGGCAAGGCAAACCAGATCAACGCCGAAAAGCTGAGCAGGCTGGAGGCAGCGGTGGCCAGCGCACAGACCGCCACGGCGCAATCTCTGGCGTCCATCGAGCAGGCCGGTACGGCCCGGCAGGAAAAGACCCAGGCGGCACTCGACAAGGTTACCGCGGCAATCTCGAGTGCTGCGACCGACGGTGCCGGCGGCGCTGCCGGCCAGGCGGCCAACGCGATGAAGATCGATGAATTGGGGCAGGGCCTTGCAGCCGTGGCCGCCAAGCTCGATGAAGTCGCCGGCAAGGTCGACGGCAGCGGCGGCGAAGAGCTGAAGGCCCAGGTGATGGCGGTCAGCGAAACACTTGAGGCGATGAAGGCGCAGCAAGAGGCGCGGGCGACGCAGACGGTATCGGCGCTCGGCCAGAGTTTCGGCAAGTTGACGGCGGCGGTCGACGGCGGCGGCCCGTTCGAGGTCGAGCTTGATGCACTTGTGGCAACCGCACCGACCCTGCCCGGTATCGCCGAACTGCGCGACGCGGCCAAGACCGGTGTGCCATCGCTGGGTACCTTGGCCGGCGAACTCGACGGCCTGGCCGCTAAAGTGGCCGCCAAGCGCGAGGAGACCGCGGCAGCGGCCAGCGAAGACAGCGGCGTGCTGTCGGCACTGACATCGCAATTGACCAAGGTGGTCAAGATCCGCAAGGTCGGCGAAATCGATTGGGTGGACCTGCTGAAGCAATCGGCCGCCACGGTGCGCGGCGGCGATCTGGCCGCGGCGGTGCAGAGCCTGGCGGGCCATGGCGAGGCGGCGCCGGAGGGCGTTTCCGGTTGGCTGGAGCGCGCCGGGGCGCGGCTGGCGCTCAATGCGGCGATGGAAAAATTATCGCAGGCGGTGTTGCGCCAGCTTGCCGCGAGCAAGACGAGCGGCTGACGGGAACAGGCTCATGATTAAATTGTTGTTGCGTTTTGCGGTTTTGGTCGCACTGGCCTTTGCCTTTACCTGGATGGCCAATCAGCCGGGCACCATGTCGGTGACATGGCTGGGCTATCAGATCGACGAGATCCCGGTATATCTGGCGATGCTGGCGTTCTTCATCCTGTTCTTCGTCATCTGGTTTGTCTGGTGGGTGATCCGGCTGGTGTTCTGCACACCCGGCGCGGTCGGCGGGTTCTTTCGCTCGCGACGCCACCGCAAGGGTATCGACGCCCTGTCCAAGGGTATGGTGGCGGTCAGTGCCGGCGATGCGACCACGGCGCGAAAGCAGGCATTGCAGGCCAAGAAACTGGTGGCCGACAGTCCGCTGGCACATCTCCTGGAGGCCCAGGCGGCGCAGTTGCGGGGTGACAATTCACGGGTCTCGCAAATCTACAAGGAGATGCTGGACGATCCGGAAACCGAAGTCGTGGCCCTGCGCGGGCTTTACGTCGCGGCCCGCAAGCAGGGCGACGAGGCGGCGGCGCGCGACTATGCCGAGCGGGCCAACCGGCGCGACGGTTCGCTGGCCTGGGCATCCACGGCGGTGTCCGGTTATCTGTCCAGCGATGGCGACTGGCCGGCGGTCGATAGCCTGATCGACCGGCAGCGCCGGGCAGGCGTGCTCGATCGCGATGAGGCCAACGCGAAACGGGCGGTGGTGCTGACGGCGCAGGCGATGGAGGTCGAGCGTGACGATCCGGCCGCGGCAATCGATCTCGCGACCAGGGCGCACAAGCTGAACCCGGCCCTGGTGCCGGCGGCGGTGGTTGCCGGGCGGGTTCAGGCGGAGCAAGGCTCGCTGCGCAAGGCGGCGCGAATTCTTGAGAAGACCTGGCGGTTGAGCCCGCACCCGGAGATCGCCGACACCTATGTTCATGCCCGCGCCGGCGATTCGGCCCAGGACCGGTTGCGCCGGGTCAAGGAATTGTTGCGGGTCAGCGATGGCGGCGTCGAGGGCGCCGTGGCGCTGACACATGTGGCGATCGACGCGCGCGACTGGAGGGCGGCCCGCAAGGCGCTCGAGCCACACGTCACCGAACGGCCGCCGGTTCGCCTGTGCATGCTGATGGCAGAAATCGAAGAAGGCGAATTCGGCAACACCGGCAAGGCGCGTGAATGGCTGTCGCGGGCGGTACGGGCGCCGCGCGACCCGGCCTGGACCGCCGACGGTTTCGTGTCGGAAAGCTGGCTGCCGGTTTCGCCGGTCAGTGGCGAACTCGGCGCATTTGCCTGGAAAGTCCCGCTCACGGCTCTCGGCGCGCCGGCCGAAGACGAGGTGATCGCGGCGCTGGACAGCGAGGCGCCGTTGCCGGGGGACGATGCCATCGTGGTCGGCTCCGAGGCCGGTGATGAGGATGTAGCCGATGCGGCGCCGGTGGGTGACGACACGGTTGATAGTGACGAAGCGGTGGAAGAGACCGTTGTGGCGGAAGCCGAGGCGGACCTGGTAGAGGCGGCGGCGGAAGACGAGCCCAAGCCGTCCGAGGCCGAGGACGATGCCGAGGCGGCGGACGACGTCGTTGAAGCCGAGCCTGACGAGGAAACGCCGGCGAAGGCCGAACAGGCTGTTGCCGACCGGTCGGGCTCGCAGGCTCCAGAAAGTTCTGATGCCAAGGCCGATGCCGCCGAGGAGCCGGCAATTGAGCCGGAGCCTGCCGCCGGCGACGAGGGTGAGATGGAAGAAACAGCGGAAGAGGCGGAGGAGTTGTTGCCGGACAATCGCCAGCCCGACGACCCCGGCCCGCGCACCGACCGCCCGGTCAATGGCCGCAGAAGTTGGTTCGGATGATCGCCAGGCTTGAATTACGCCGCACAAAAGCGTATCAGACCGACCACCCACACCCCAACACCGCGCTGCAATGGCCCGGTTGGCAGGGCATGGCGTGATTTGGTGGGGCGTTTGGTAG
>JAHEJE010000139.1 GCA_024639035.1 Alphaproteobacteria bacterium | reverse complement strand
GCATCGTCGGGCGAGTTGATCATCGGCATGACAATCGCCGCCGCACCGGCATCCAGCGCCCGCGACACCATGGCGAAATCATCCAGCGGCGGACGCACGAAGGCCGGCTTTCCGGCCCGGTGCACCGCCCGGATCATCGCAACCATGTCGCTGTAGGATATCAGCCCGTGCTGCAGGTCGCACAGCAGACCATCGACCGGCCCGCGCGCGTACAGTTCAGCCTGATGCTCGCCCGGCAGCATGGCCCATGCGAACTGCAGCGGCCGGGCCGCCCGCAGCCGCGCATCGATGAATAGATCGGTCATCCGGGCCCGGTGCTCAGGATTCGGTCTCGATTTGCTTTATCGCCGTTTCCAACAGCTCATCCATCTGCCGGCGCAGCTGATGATCCGACTGGGCAATATCATTGGCATCGAAATCGGCCCGCACCTTGCGAAACACGTCTTGATCGCCGGCTTCCTCGAAATCGGCCTTCACCACCTCTCTGGCATAGGCCGCGGCTTCATCGCCGGCTTTGCCCATCAATCCGGCAGCCCACAGGCCGAGCAGCTTGTTGCGCCGCGCCATGGCCTTGAACTGCAGTTCCTGATCACGCGCAAACTTCCGTTCAAAACCTTCTTCACGCTTGTCGAATGTGTCCATTTGCCTGCTGTCTCCTGATCGGCGGTGTGAACAACTGAGTGTCACATAGACAGATAGCTTCGCCGCCCGTGCAATTCAACCATTGCCGGCAGGTCTCAGGCCCCAACTCGCACGTCATGCCGTCGCAGCCAGCTGTGTAGCGACACCGATCAGCCGTCTGGGCGGGAAAACGATTGTAGCCCGGGTGCCACGCCCAGGCGCGCTGTCGATGTCCAGGACACCGCCATGGAGACCAATGAATTGGCTGACCAGCGGCAGACCAAGCCCGGTTCCGTTGTGATTTCGGTCTCGCCTTTCATCGACCTGGCAGAACGGCACCAGGGCAAGTTTCACCGCCTCTTCATCCATCCCCGGTCCGTTGTCTTCGACGGTAACCGCCAGTCCATCGCGGCTGGCGACGGCCGTCAATCTGACCGCCCTGCCAGCGGGCGAGAACTTGACGGCATTGGACAGCAGATTGAGCAACATCTGCTTGACGATCCGGACATCGGCCCGCAACGCCGGAAGCTCGTCAGGCAAATCCGCACAAATCGAGACCTGTTCCGATTCGGCGAATATTTCCATCGTGCGGATCGCATCGTCGGCAACCTTGGAAATTTCGAAAACGCTTTCCTCGATCTGGAATTCTCCGGATTCCGCCTTGGAGAAATCGAGAATGCCGACGACGACATCCAGCAGGTGTTGACCGCTCGACCGGATGTATTCGGCGTAGTCGAGGTATCGCCTGTCCCCCAAGGGTCCGAATGTCTGCCGCTTCAACTGTTCGGAAAACCCGATGATCGCATTGAGCGGCGTCCGCAGCTCGTGGCTCATGTTGGCCAAGAACGCGGATTTGGCCCGGCTTGCCGATTCAGCTTCGGCCTTGGCCTCGGTCAGCTCCACGAAATTCCGGTTCCGCTCCCCTTCCGCCCGCATGCGCTCGGTGATGTCATTGGCAACCAGGAACAGCTTGTCATTGCCGTGCAGATGAACCAGGTCGCCGGAAATCTGCACGTCGAGTATCCGGCCGAACTTGGTGCGAACCTTCACCTGACGCGAGCGCACAGGAACGTTCGACTTCAGAAGGCCCACAAGTGACTCTCGCTCGGTCGGATCGACCCACAGGGCCAGATCGGCCGCGGTTTTTCCGATCACCTCATGGCGCTCGAACTGCATTGTCGACAACCACGCCTCGTTGACATTGAGGTACTTTCCGTCGACTGGATCGATGATCGCAAACGGATACGGACTGATCTGAAACACCGTCGACAACAGCTCTTCTTTCTGCCGCAGAGCGGCATTGAAGGCAGCGGTCTTCTGCACGATGCGATCGGCATGGGCGGCAAGATTTTGCTGCATACGGTTGTAGGCGACGACCACTGTTGCCAGTTCATCGCTCCCCGATGCCGCAAGGTAGACCGGTTTGCCTTGCTGGTCGGACTGCCGTATCGCGGTCAGAAGCGCGCTGAGCGGCTTGCCGACAATCAGGCGAAAGCCCAGGTAACTCGCAACGATGCAGGTCAACAGGCTGAACACAATCGCCAGGATTGCGAAGTCGCGGAACGTCCGCCGGCTGTTTTGCACCTCTTTGGTGTCGAACCGCAGGTGCAATGCGTAGCCGGAGTTCTTGCCAATCGGAATGTCGAGACCATCGGCGCTCGACTGACCGGCACAGCCAAGCCCTCTTGGCGCCTTCAGAACGGCCTGAGCACCCTTTGCCGCCCTGACTTCCGCACACAGGATCGCCGGATCGTACAGCAGCGTCGCGAGCAGGTCCTGCGAACCGCCGGCGCGGGGGATTTCGCGTTTGGCAAGCGCATTGGCGATGTGGGCCGATTGCGATCCGATCCGTGCCGTCAGAGTGTTACCCGCATTGCGCGCTTTGAACTCCGCAATCACGGCAAAACCGAGCATGGCGCTAAGCACAAACACCGGCACAAACACAAGCAGGTACTTGCCGAACAAGCGGCACGCCCCTGTCTTGACCTTTAGTGCTTGTGCAGACATCGTCGCTCGGCTTACTTGACGATTTCGACCTGTCCGGATTTCATCATCTGCGCAATCGGCGCACGGTTTGCCACCACGGTGTCGAACACCACAAAGGCATCGTCCCGGCGCGAGATGTAGAAATCGACATTCACCGGCTTGCCCTCGGCATTGCGGAAATCGGTGCAGAGAATGAAATGATCGCCCATGCGCATGATCATCGGATGGGTTTTGGCCGGATAGATAGCCTCGACCTTGGCCGCCTTGGCGTCAAGATAGAGGTACTTGCCATCGATCAGGGTTTCCGCGATGGCCTGCTGCATTGTCGCCTGCAGCATGATCTTCTCATTGGTCGTCACCTCTGCCGCAGCAAAGTTGCCCGACAATGCCATTGTGAACGCAATTACTGATGGCGCAAGCAGTTTTCTCATCGAAGAAACCTCTCTGATATCTCTAATGAATCTTTGATTGCAGATGTGGCATCTGTCCAACACCAGAGTTTAATATTTAAGTATTGAAATCGTGTATAAAATTAGATCAAATCTTACATAACGATGCTTTTCCAGCCCATTTGCCGACTGATGCCCTCGCCACTTGCGACAACCGCCGAGGCGGGGCATTGTTGCGAAAACCGCGGATTGTGGGCCATATGCGAACCGCACGCGACTTGGCCGGCAGGGCGGGTTGTGTTGGTAAATATGAACACGCATTAATTGAGACAGTGCTGATGAAATTCATCCATATCACCGATCTGCACCTGATCGCGCCGGGCAGTCCGCTCTGGGGGATCGATGCCCATGCCAACATGACCGGCTGCCTGGCCGACATCGCCCGCTGGCACGCCGATGCCGAATTCTGCATCATCTCCGGCGACCTGACCGACAAGGCCGAGCCCGAGGCCTATGACTGGCTACGCCGGGAACTGGAGATACTGCCGATGCCGGTGCATTTGATGGTCGGCAATCATGACCATCGTCAGACTTTTCGGGCGAGCTTTCCCGGCGCCATGTGCGACGCACAAGGCTTCGTGCAGGGCGCCTTCGACACCAGCGCCGGCCGCTTCATTCTGCTCGATACCGTCAAGTCCGGGTCGTCGGCGGGAGAGCTGTGCGAGCACCGCATGAACTGGCTGACCGGCGAACTGTCGCGGGCGCACGACAAACCGGCCTGGCTGTTCATGCACCATCCGCCGTGCGACGTCTCGATCCCCTACATGGACCGCATCAAGCTGGATGAGCATGAAGCCTTCGCCGAACTGATTGCCAACCACTCGAACATCCGCCACATCTTCTTCGGTCACGTCCACCGGGCGGTGTTCGTCAACTGGAACGGCATTGCCTGCACCGCCCTGCCCTCGTTGTGCCACCAGATTCCGCTGAATATGGAGGCGACCGAAGGCAAACCCTACTCCACCGGACCGGCGCTCTATGGTGTGGTGCTTGTCAACGACGGCCAGACGACGGTACACTTCGAGCACTTCAACGAACGTGGTCCTGCGGCAATGTAATCGACACCGGCGCGCGGATAACAGCCAAAACCATAATCAGCCATCATCATAAAAAAAGAGGCAAACATCATGCGTTCAAGCGACGGTGCGACTCGCGACCTTGTGACCACCCAGCCCGGCGCCGGCTGGGACTATGCCCAGACCCGCCATCCCTATTTCGAGATAGAACGGCCACTGGGCCCGCACTATTGCATCTACAACCGCCGTCAGATGGCCTGTTGCTTCGATAGCCTTTCGACCGAAGACGGCTATTGGCTGCTGCGCCGGCAGGCCGCCTGCCTCAACACCGGCGAGTTTCCCATGCAGTTCAAGGGCCCGGACGCCGAGCGGCTGCTCGACAGGCTGTTCACCAAGGACATCACCAGGGTCAGAACCGGCCGCTGCGGCTACGGCCTGGCGTGCTACGAGGACGGCGGCCTGATTGTCGACGGCGTGCTGCTGCGGCTTGAGGACGACCTGTTCTGGTATGCCCAGGCGGACGGCGATTTCTACAGCTGGGCCCGCGCCCACGCCAGCGGCATGGATGTCGAGATCAGTGACCCCGATGTGTTCATCAGCCAGATCCAGGGACCGAATGCCATGAAGGTGCTGGAGGCGGCGAGCGACGACGGCATGCCCGAGCCGTTCGGCTATTTCGGCATCGCCCGGGTCGGCTTCGGCGGCCAGCAGGTGGTGATCACCCGCACCGGCTACACCAACGAATTGGGTTGGGAGTACTACACCGAACCGCACCATGATGCCGAGGCCCTGTGGCGCCATCTTGCAGCCGCGGGCGCCCAACACGGCCTGGAGATATTCGGCCTCGATTCGATGAACATCCGCCGCATCGAAGCCGGCATCCTCAATGCCGGTTCGGACTTCGATGAAACCACGACACCCTATGATGCCGGACTGGGCCGCTTCGTCGACGAGCACAAGACCGACTTCATCGGCAAGGCGGCACTGGCCGATGCACCGCGCCAGCCGCGCCTGTCGGGCCTCACCTGCGCCACCGGCGAACCGTTGATTGCCGGTGCCGTGCACCGCGACGGCAAGTCGGCCGGAAAGGTCACCGCCGGCGCCACCTCGCCCTATCTGAAATGCGGTATCGGCATCGTGCGCATGGACGAACGCGGCCTGGCGCCGGGCACCAAGGTGTCAGTGCGCTGCCGCGATGGCGCCATGCACGATGCCGAACTGGCCGAATTGCCGCTGTACGACAAACAAGCCGAAATTCCCCGCGGCAAACTGGTCGATATTCCCGCCCGCTGACCGCAACTGTGGTCTGAGGCAAATCTTGTGTTGATTTCGCGCCCGCGATATCCCACTTGAATTGCCGGGGGTAAGGTTTTGCGTTAGCCTGCGCCGCGATCGTCGGACGTATCTTCTGATTCCGTCGCGAGCCGCCCCACAATCCTCGGCCTGGCCGGCTGCCGGACAGCGTTCAGGTTTCCAAGACAAGGGTCTTCCACATGAATCAGCGCCGCACCCGGATTTACGAAGGCAAGGCGAAAATTCTCTATGAAGGCCCCGAGCCCGGTACGGTCGTGGTCCACTACAAGGACGACGCCACCGCCTTCAACAACCAGAAGAAGGATGTGATCGACGGCAAGGGGGTCATCAACAACCGGATTTCCGAGTACATCTTCAGCAAGCTCAACGGACTGGGCATACCGACCCATTTCATCAAGCGCCTCAACATGCGCGAGCAGCTCGTCCACAAGGTCGAGATCATTCCGCTGGAGGTGATCGTGCGCAATGTGGCCGCCGGCACCCTGGCCAAGCGCCTCGGGCTGGAAGAAGGCACCGCCCTGCCGCGCAGCCTGATCGAGTTCTGCTACAAGAACGACGAGCTGGGCGATCCGCTGGTTTCCGAAGAGCACATCATGGCCTTCGGCTGGGCCAGCCCGGTCGAACTCGACGAGATGATGGCCATGTCGATCCGCATCAACGATTTCCTGTCCGGCCTGTTCATGGGGATCGGCATCAAGCTGGTCGACTTCAAGCTGGAGTTCGGCCGCCAGTACGAGGGCGACATGGTGCGCACCGTGCTGGCCGACGAGATATCACCCGACAGCTGCCGGCTGTGGGACATCGACACCGACGAAAAGATGGACAAGGACCGCTTCCGCCGCGATCTCGGCGGGCTGATGGATGCCTACCAGGAGGTCGCCCGCAGGCTCGGCATTCTGAACGGCAACGAACCACCGGAACGCTCAAAACCGGTACTGGTCAAATCCGACTGAAGGCAAGCCAGATGAAAGCAAAGGTTACCATTACCCTCAAGACCGGCGTTCTCGACCCGCAAGGCAAGGCCATCGAAGGCGCCCTGTCGTCGCTCGACTTCGCCGGTGTGGGAAATGTCCGCCAGGGCAAGTACATCGAACTCGACATCGCCGAGACCGACGCCGCCAAGGCCGAAGCGCAGGTCACCGCGATGTGCGAAAAGCTGCTCGCCAACACGGTGATCGAGAACTACCACATCGAGCTTGTCTGACATGAAGACCGCCATCATCCTGTTTCCCGGCATCAACCGCGAACGCGACATGGCCATGGCGCTCGAAGCCGCCACCGGCAAGGCACCGGCCGTCGTCTGGCACACCGAGACCGAAATCCCGGCCGCGGACCTGATCGTCGTGCCCGGCGGCTTTTCCTATGGCGACTACCTGCGCTCGGGCGCCATTGCCGCGCGCTCGCCGGTGATGGATGCGCTGCGCCGGCGGGCTGCCGGCGGCACCAATGTGCTTGGCGTCTGCAACGGCTTCCAGATCCTGGTCGAGGCCGGCCTGCTGCCCGGCGCGCTGATGCGCAACGCGGGACTTAAATTTGTCTGCAAACAGGTGCGCCTAAGCGTGGAGAATGACTCGACATTCTTTACCCGCCAGATGCCCAAGGGCGCTGTCGTCACCTGCCCGGTGGCCCACCACGACGGCAACTACTTCGCCGACGCCGAAACCCTCGCCCGGTTGGAAGACGGCGGCCGGGTGGTGTTCCGCTATGCCGAGGGCACCAACCCCAACGGCTCGCTGAACGACATTGCCGGCATCGTCAATGACGCCGGCAATGTGGTCGGCATGATGCCGCACCCAGAAAACATGATCGAAGCGCTGCATGGCAGGACCGACTGCAAGCCGCTGTTCGACGGACTGGCCGCAGCCTAGGGTCAGAAATAGCCGGGCCGCATGAGGGAAACGGCCCGGCTGTGGGGCTTGCGCGATCGCCTTTGGGTATCAGAGCCAGCCCCGGTTTCTGTCCGCCTCTGCGACCGCCTGCTCGCGGCTGATGCCGATATCGCGCAACTGAACGTCGCTCAGATGAAGCAAAGCCTCGCGCGAACGGCGCAGGGACTGCCAGGCGCAATACCGGCGCCACAGGATTTTCCACACAGGGATCGAGGAAATTGGCAGATAGAGCGGATGAGACGGCTTTACACGCTGTGGTTCATGCATAATTGTATCGATTGAACCCATTTTATCTCTCCATATCAACTTTGTATAAT
>JAHEJE010000138.1 GCA_024639035.1 Alphaproteobacteria bacterium | reverse complement strand
TCGCTTGTGTTCAGGCTTGCCCTGACACACTGTCTGGCACGCCAATGACCGCGTGGCTCGGTTCGCGTGCGAGGCAAGCGACGCAGGTAGAGCTACACAACGCATAGCCCAACTCCGGCGGTCATTCTCCTTCAACAGCTTACCGAGGCTCTGATCGTGACCATGCATCGTAAGCCCGGGCAGGTGACTGCCGGAACTGCACTATGCGCCGCCAATCAACCTCCACCCGGAGGCATCACTGCCGGCAGCCAAGATCGTTCACCGGCGAAAGCACCGTCGGTGATTTGGCAGATGCAGCGGTAGACCGTGCAGACGCTAGCTCAGGTCGGCGAGCAGCTTTCTCGCCTTGCGGCGGTGGCGCTTGTTGGTCTCCAGCTTGGTCTTTAGCTTCTTGATTTTCTTGGGCGACGATTCTGCCTTCAATGCAGCTTGCAGCTTCTCGTTATGCTTGCGCAGCTTTTTCTGCAGTTTTTCAAGAGCGTCGCGCTTTTTGGAACGCTTCCCATCGCCCATTTTCAGGATATCTGAAAGACCCATGATACGTACTCCCTGTAGCTATCACATGGTTGTCATAAACGAACAACATTACAATCTTGTGAACGCTGCAAGAAATGCGCCAAGCCGAGCCGAGTGCATGGGCTGAGCGCGCCGGGTATCCGCTGCATCCCTGCCTCGGCTACCCAGCTGCAGCAACCGTTTCAATGTCATCGTCATCGAGATCGGAGTCGTCCAGACCTATCAGCTCTTCGGCCTCCATGTCGGCCATTTCATGCGAGCCGAACAACGTCTTGGCAACTTCCGACAGGTGCCAGACTGCATCGCGGGCATAACCGTGGTCGTTCATCAGCGACGTTCCCATTTCCGCCGTGATCTTGCGCTTGCGGATCAATTGGTCCAGATCGCCGTTGACCACGCTGCTCTCCTCATCGATCGCGATACGGTATGAGTCCAGATCGACGATGCTGATGTCGTCGTCGGGTGTCGCGCGCACGTCTTGAATTTCCCGCAGCAGGTTGGCAAGCTGAATCCGAAGCGCGTTGTACTCGCGGCGGATATCCTCATTGTCGTGCACCATATATTTGGTGACGTTCTTGCGGATGTGCTTGATCTCCTTGACCGTCATGACGATCTCGCGACAGGCACGGCGCAGGGCATAGAGCTGGTCGCCGAACTCAGATGGCAGATTGGTGTGCGCTTCGCTTATGAACTCTAGAATGCTGGCATAGAGCGCCTTGACCTTTCTTTCGTAGATGTCATCGAGATCAAACTCGAGAATCTCGCGGTCCTTTTCGATCAGATCGTCCAGATCCTTCGCTGTCAGGATTTGCGTGCGGTGCAGGTTGATGCCATGCGCGATGATTTCAAAGGCATTATCGTAAAGATGGATGATTTCGTTGCGTACCGCTTCCAGCATGGTCTCGGGAAATTCGAGCACGGCGTCGGAGAGATACTTGGGTTCCACGATGTCAAGGGCCGGCGCCGGAATGGTGCGCTCCAGGAAGGCCACAAGCTGCTTGACGAACGGTGTCAGGACGGCAACGCCGATGACGTTGAAGATAGTGTGGAACACGGCCAATTTGAGCGTGTAGTCATCCTCGCGGATTCCGACATTTTGCGCCACCACCTCCACGGCCCAGACGATCTGGGAGATGAAGGTAATTGCGATAACGCCGGTTATGAGGTTGAAGATCAGATGGCCAAGCGCCAGTCGTTTGCCCTGGTAGTTGGAACTCATCGAGCCGATGATGGCGGTAATTGTGGTGCCGACATTGGCGCCGATAGCGAGCGCCAGGGCATTCTCGTAGGTCACCTGCTGGGCCGCCAGCGCGGTGATGATCAGCACCAGGGTGGCGTGCGATGACTGCATGACAACGGTGGCGAAGATACCGATCCCGGCAAATGCGAACAGGCCGGCATATCCTTCCAGTGCGAACTCGGTCAGGTCGATACTCGAGCGGAAGGCTTCGAAGCCCTCCTTCATGTGGTGAATGCCAAGGAACAGGAAGCCGAGGCCGGCGAGAATGTAGCCGATGCCCTTCATGTGGCGGCTCTTCTGAAACACCAGAATGATGCCGAACACCAGCATGGGCATGGCGTAGGCGGAAATCTTGACCTTCAAGCCGAAGCCGGCAATCAGCCATGCGCCCGTCGTGGTGCCGATGTTGGCGCCAAAAATGATGCCGATGCCGGCCGCCAGAGCGATCAGCTCCGCGCTCAGGAAGGAAATTGTGATGACCGAAACCAGTGAACTCGACTGCATGACGGTCGTTGCAACGACGCCGAAAGAAATCGCTTTCCATAACTTGTCGGTGGTTTTTGCGAGAAGCTTTTCCAGCAAGCCGCCGGTAAAGGCCTTGAAGCCTTCTTCGAGAAACAACATGCCGAACAGGAAGATTGCGACGCCCGCGGCAATTTCCTTGAAGTCAGGACTGATCCAGAATCCGTAGATCAGTACCGCACACATTAAAGGCAACACAATCCTGCGGATCATGGCGACTCTCCCCTGATATTTCGGCAGCCCGGCGCACGCCGTTCCGCTGTTGTCTATTTGATGCGTGATCGGATCCCATGGTGCCCAATCTTGTTTGGCACCCGAGAAACCGATCGTTGCAACTTCCCCTAAATGACGCTGCGATTATTGACCACAACAACCCGCAAGTCGAGTCCTTGTGCTCAATTTAGGTACGCGCGGGATCGGTTTTATGAGTTGCGGGTGCCGCACGGATGATACCCAATATGACAACCAACTTCTCAAATCTAAACAGGGCTTTAGAGGCGCAAAGTTGATGCATGTGCCGCATTATTCTGGTGTTTGGGGTGTTGTATTTTCGCTGGTTTTTCGCGAAAAGCGTGCCGGAGGCAGGGGGAAGCCAGCGGCACGCCAGTACGGTAGAACGCAGGGTAATTCGGCACTCCGCGAGAGGTGCGGTGCGGGCCTCGAATCGGGGCCTTACGCTAGTTGAAGTTCTGGCTACGGCTATAGTCGTAGATGCGGGAATGATCGATCTTGCAGCGGACCTGGCCGTGCTGGCCATGGCGAACCTGGTAGACGTCATGCTGGTAGACGCGGCGGCAGGCTTCCCACAGACCTTCATCGGGGTAGGAATCGATCGAAACCCAAATGGCGGTCACTGCGTTGTCGTTGAGCGAGCCGGCATTGGCCGTGGTCGTTGCGGCTGAAAACGCCGCGGCGGTGATTGAAGCGGCGATGGCGGCGGTCAGTAAGGGTCTTGCGGTCATTGGTCTTTTCTCCTTGCAGCCTGTTGGCGGGCTGGATTGATGATGTATGCTGAAATGACCTTAGCCGGACCGCCGCCTGCGCGATGTGCATTGTATCACCTGGCGGAACCAAGGGGCGGTTCAACGGCCGATATTGAAGTTCTGCCGGCGCTCGCCATAGTCATAAAGGCGGTGGTGTTCGACCTTGCAGCGAACATTGTCACCGCGGCTGCGCTGCACAACGTAGACATCGCGCTGATAGACGCGCCGGCAGGCCTGCCACACGTCCTCGCCGGGGTGGGCCTTGATGGTGACCCAGACCAGGGTCAGGCCACGGTCGTTGAAGGTGCCGGCAGCGGCGGGAAGTGCGGAGATCGCTAAGGCTGTTGCGGCAATGGCAGCAGTGGCGAGGGTGGCGAAAAGCGGTCTTTGTTTCATTTTTGAGCCTCTGATGTGTATTACACACATTTATTGGCTGGCCGGGTCCGGTTCAAGGCAGGCGCCCGCATCGTGATCAAACCGGCGCAGCCAAATCGGCGCAAACGAGGTCACCGATGACGACGCAACGGGTAGATGCCTTGCTGTTTGACCTTGGCCGGGTGGTGATGAATATCGAGTTCGACCGGACACTTGCGGTATGGGCCCATCATTCCGACAGCGATCCGGAGATATTGCGCCAAAGGTTCAGCGAAGATGCAGCCTATCGCGCCCATGAGGTGGGGCGCATCGAAGCTGCTGATTATTTCGACAGTTTGCGCCGGTCGCTGGGTGTCGATATGACGGACGAGCAATGGCTTGAGGGCTGGAATGCCTTGTTTGCAGGCGAGATGCCGGGGATTTCAGCGCTTCTGGCCGAGTTGGCAAGCAGATTGCCGCTTTTTGCGTTTTCGAACACCAACCGGGCGCATATCGCCTATTGGCCGGGGCGTTTCGACGATGTTCTCAGCCATTTCAACCAGGTTTTCGTGTCGCCGGACATTGGGCTGCGCAAGCCGGACGTGGCGGCTTTCCGCCATGTGGCGGCCGAGATGGGCGTTACGCCGGCGAACGTGCTGTTCTTCGACGATGTCGTTGAGAATATTGACGGCGCAATCCGGACCGGGATGCAGGCTGTGCATGTAACGACACCACAGTGCGTGGCTGAGGCAGTGGGGCTCAGGTTCGGGTTGAAATAGAATGTATGGCTGGTGCTAAATGTCGTCGAAATCGCCCTTGCGGCCCTTGCCGGTGGCAAAACGGGTGGCGCCGGCGAGGCCTTCGGCGGCGAGGATGGGGCGGCCGGAGCGCCATTCCTGTTCAAGTGCCGCGCGCAATGGCAGGCCGTGCTGGCGCATGGCAGAGCGGCGGTCGGCACGCAGGCAGTCCTGCGGAAAGCGGGCAATGTCCTGGGCGAGGCGCTCGGCCTCCTGGCGGGCATCGCCGTCGGCGACGACGTATTCGCACAGGCCGATGCGCAGGCATTCCTCGGCATTGACCCGGCGGCCAGTGAGAATGAGGTCGAGGGCGCGGCCCTGGCCGACAAGACGCGGCAGGCGCACGGTGCCGCCGTCGATCAGCGGAATGCCCCAGCGGCGGCAGTAGACGCCCATATAGGCCGATTGCTCCATCACCCGGATATCGCACCACAGGGCGAGTTCCATGCCGCCGGCAACGGCCGGGCCGGAGACGGCGGCAATGACCGGTTTGGAAAGTTCGAGCCGGCTTGGGCCCATCGGGGCGAGGCTGTGATCCGGGGCCGCGGCGAAGGTGAGTTCGGCCAGCGGGTCGTCGGACTGCAGAGCTGAAGCGTGTTTCAGATCCCAGCCGGCACAAAACGCGCCGCCTTCACCCCAGAATACGGCGACGTGGGCCTGCGGGTCGCGGTCGAAGGCGACAAAGGCGTCATACAATGCGCGAGCGCTGTCGGGATCCATGGCGTTGCGGGCTTGGGGACGGGCGTGGATGACGGTCCAGACAGGGCCCGATTTTTCAATGCGCACGGACATGGTTTCAGGTGCCTCTTGCCGTGGTTCGGCGGATACAGGATGAGTGTACAGGCGCATGCGCAAACCAACAACGCCGGAGATCACAAGGATCCCCGGCGCTTAATACTCTCAAGCCGACCGCACATGGCCGGTTACGCAACTCACTGACCGGTAAACTAGCGTGAGCTGCTTAATGGTCCCTAAACAGGGAAACATTTTGCGCAAAAAACTTCTTTTTCTGGAAAAGTCAGAGGCGAAACTGTTCGTTGAGAACCCGTTCGGCAAGAGAATGGCCGCGATCGAACATCAGGTTCACCGATGTGGTCTGGTCTTCGATGATCTCCACCGCCGCGACGTCGCGAATTTCGAAATGATCGGCAACGGCGGAAACCGGGCGTTTTTCAGCTTCAAGCACGGCGATCTTGACGCGCGCCTCATGGGGCAGGATGGCGCCGCGCCAGCGTCGCGGGCGAAAAGCGCTGATCGGCGTGAGGGCCAGCAGCGGTGAGTCGATCGGCAGGATCGGGCCGTGGGCAGACAGGTTGTAGGCGGTGCTGCCGGCCGGGGTCGCGACAATGATGCCGTCGCAGATCAGTTCGCTGAGGCGGACTTTATTGTCGACGGAAATGCGCAGCTTTGCCGCCTGGTGGCGCTCGCGCAGCATCGATACCTCGTTGAAGGCCAGGGCCTCGCGGGTCTTGCCCTTGATGTCGCCGGCGCGCATGCGCAAGGGGTGGATGGTGGTGCGTTCGGCTTCGGCGATGCGCTGTGGCAGATCATCGGCGGCATAATCGTTCATCAAGAAGCCGATCGAGCCACGGTTCATGCCGTATATCGTGGTGCCGTTGTCGAGCGAGGCGTGCATGGCCTGCAGCATCAGGCCGTCGCCGCCGAGGGCGACGGTGATGTCGGCGTCATGGGCTGCAACCTCGCCGTAACGGGCGACCAGTTCGGCGTGGGCCGCACGGGCTTCCGGGGCGTCGCTGGCGATGAAGGCGATTTTTGGGTCGTATGTCGTCACGTCTGGTTCCGGCGGCTGCGTTTAATCATTGACACAAGCCGGTTGTAGCATCCATCCCTTGGCCGATGCATCCCATTTGATGGGGCGCGATGAATGGACTCCTCTATGCGCTCACTGGTTTTTTGCACGACCTGCAAGTTCTCCGAACAGGAGAAGTTTTCTCCCGATGGGCGAAGCGGCGGCCAGGTGTTGATCGAAGAAGTGCGCGCGCTGCTTGATGAAACCGGGCGTGACGACATCCGCATCGCCCGGCAGACCTGCCTGTGGTCGTGTACCAGGCACTGCAATGTGTGGTTCCGCGATGGCGAGCGGTTCAGTTATCTTGCCGGTGGGTTCGAGCCGACGCGGGCAGCGGCCGAGGCGATCGTCGCCTGGTTCGACCTGCATGGCGAGAGCGCCGACGGCTGGGTGTCGTTCAAGCAGTGGCCGGACGGCATGCGCGGGCATTTCATTGCCAGGATGCCGCCGGATATCGCCCGGTTCGAGGAGGAAAGCTGATGGATGCGCGTCACAGTTTGCTGGTGCTCGGCGGTGCCCGCTCGGGCAAGAGTGGCTACGCCGAAGAACGCTGCGCGGCGGTGAGCGGGGAACGCACCTACATTGCCACCGCCGAGGCGTTCGATCTGGAGATGATGGCGCGGATCCGGCTGCATCAGGAGCGCCGCGGCGGGAGCTGGTCCACGATCGAGGCACCGATCGACCTGGCGGCGGCACTGGAGCGCTCGGCCGGACCGGGCCGGGTGGTTCTTGTGGACTGCCTGACGTTGTGGCTGTCCAACATGATGGGCAAGTCGATGAACGTGGCCGGCGAAGTCGGCCGGCTTGCCGATATGCTGCCGACATTGGCGGGCACGGTGGTGCTGGTGTCGAACGAGGTCGGCATGGGCATCGTGCCCGAGAACGCCCTTGCCCGAGCCTTTCGCGACGAAGCCGGCCTGGCCCACCAGATGCTGGCAGCGGTTTGCGATGAGGTGGTGTTCGTGGCTGCCGGCTTGCCAATCACGATGAAGGGGTAGGGGGTGCGGAGGTTTGCTGGGTGCGCTTGTTATCGAATGCATTCGAATGGCGGGCAGTCCGGGGTCGGCAGATCATCTTCGTCCGAGCGCCTGGCAAAGCGGATCGGCCACGGATTTGTCTCGGATCCGGGGCGATTTGGCGCCTGGGTGTCAGGGTTGGTCGGATCGGGAACCATCGCGAGACAATCGTGCGCTGGGGCTCTCATTCGGAAGAAACAGCATAGATCCGCCTTAGCAGGGATATTGATGCGCTGCTGGCCCGGGTGGGAAAGCGCCGGATGGGCAGGAGATGCCAAGCCCGTTGTTGATTTAACGCATACTGAACTGTAAGTGTCTGGCTTGGCATGCGTTTGAACGGGTTTTTGATATGAAGGCT
>JAHEJE010000137.1:2883-7614 GCA_024639035.1 Alphaproteobacteria bacterium | reverse complement strand
TGGTCAAGGATTTCGGTCTGTCGCACTACGATGCCGATGTGCTGATCTCCGAACAGGCCTCGGCCGACTTCTTCGAACAGGTCGCCATAGGGCGAGACGGCAAGATGGCTGCCAACTGGGTCAACAACGAACTGTTCGGCCGGTTGAACAAGGAAGGCCATGGCATCGAGGATTCGCCGGTCAGCGCGGCGCAGCTCGGCGCCATTGTCGACCTGATCGGCGAAGGCACGATCTCCGGCAAGATCGCCAAGGACCTGTTCGAGATCGTCTGGGCCGAAGGCGGCGACCCCAGAGAGATTGTCGAGGCGCGCGGCATGAAGCAGGTCACCGACACCGGCGCCATCGAGGCCGCCGTCGACGAGATCATCGCCGCCAACCCGGACAAGGCAGAACAGGTCAAGGACAAGCCCAACATGATCGGCTGGTTCGTCGGTCAGGTGATGAAAGCGACCGGCGGCAAAGCCAATCCGCAAGCCGTCAACAAGATGTTGCGGGACAAGCTGGGTGTCGGCTGAGATCACCATCCGGCAGGCGAGAGCCGGCGATGCGGACGCGGTGAGCACGCTTCTGCGGGCGACCTGGCACGCTACCTATGACGATCTTATCGGCCCCGGCGAGGTCGCGGCCATCAGCGCCCGCTGGCATGATCCCAAGCTGTTGCTGGAGCAGATGAGCGCGTATGAATTTCTGGTCGCCGAACATGAAGACCGCATTGTCGGTCATGCCTGGGCGCAATTGCGGGACGACGGATCTATGGAACTGGGTAGGCTCTATGTCTTGCCCGAGGCACAGGGCAGGGGCATCGGCCAGGCGCTGTTCGAGGCCACTCGCCAGCGCCACCCCGGTCGAAAAATGGTTCTGGAGGTGCAGGAGGCGAATGTGCCGGCCCAGAATTTCTATCGCAGGAACGGATTTGTCGTAACCGGGCGCAGTGCCCATTGCGGGTCGGACAGCGACGTCCCCTCGATTCTCATGGCCCGCCATGGCGACTGACGGCAGCCCATTGCATATTCGCGGAGCCTGTCGC
Organism: Alphaproteobacteria bacterium; assembly: GCA_024639035.1. Lineage (GTDB taxonomy): Bacteria > Pseudomonadota > Alphaproteobacteria > Rhizobiales > Aestuariivirgaceae > JAHEJE01. Next base: position 6,587 of record JAHEJE010000137.1, on the reverse strand, counting down.
GAGGACGTGCCGGACATCGCCCGGCTACTCGCTGACGATGCGCTCGGCAAAACCCGCGAGACCGCCGCTGCGGGCGAGCTTGATGCCTATTTCGCGGCGTTCGAGGAAATCGCCCGAGATCCGCGGAATCAGCTTATGGTCGCCGAACGGGACGGTCGGATCGTCGGCACCTATCAGGTCACCTACATTCCGTATCTGTCCCGTGGGGGCAACGAACGAGCGTTGATAGAGGCCGTGCGGGTGGCGAGCGGCCAGCGGGGCAGGGGAATTGGCCGGGAGATGATGGAGTTTGCACTGGATGAGGCCAGGTCGCGCGGCTGTCTGATGGCCCAGCTGACCACCGACCGCCAGCGCGAGGACGCGCACCGGTTCTACGTGGCGCTTGGTTTCACGCCAAGCCACGTCGGCATGAAGTTGCCCCTCTGAACGGTGATGGACGCGCCTTCAAAACATGCCGGCGATGATACGGCGGCCGCAAACCCGCAGGACAGGACCATGCCCCGCAACCGGCGTGGCAAGACACTGTGCCTGATCGGCTTTGCATTGGCGTTGTGCGCCCTGTCGACCCATTGGTTGTCGCGCGCCTATCTGGTCTTCGATTTCTTCAACAACCTGACACTGCAGTACATCCTGATCGCCGTGGCGTTTGCGATCGGCTTTTTCATGCCCCGCGCCCGGGTGCTCACGGCCATGGTTCTCATCGTCGCCGGCTTGCTGGCCATTGCCGCCTGGCCGCACTACGTCAGCGACCGGGTCGCGCCGGCCATTGCGGCAGCGCCGAACGAGAAATCGCTGAAACTGATGTCCTTCAACACCTGGTCGCGCAACACCGACTGGAAGGCGGTGGTTGCGGAAATCAGGCGCAACGACCCCGATATCGTGACCATGATCGAGTTCGGCCATGAAAAGAAGGCCGCGTTCGATGAACTGCGCAAGGACTATCCACACGCGGTGCACTGCATGGAAAAGCGCTATTGCCATCTGGCGCTGATGTCGAAACTGCCGATCAAGGTGATCGCCGCGAGGGCCATCTGGCTCGGCCCGACCTACATCCACGTCCGTCTTGGCGCCGAACACGGCAACACCCATGTCTTCGCCCTGCATTCGACGCGCCCGCCCCATGTGCGCTCGCAGATCGTCCAGTTGACGACCATGACCCGTCACCTCAAGAAGTTCTCCGGCCCGAAGATCGTCATGGGCGACTTCAACTCCACGCCCTACGCGACGCTGCTGCAGAAATTCACCGCCGGCTCCGGACTAAACCGGGTGACGCGGCTGCCGACATATCCGACGCACTATGGCCCGTTTGCCCAGATCGCCATCGATCATGTGTTTCTGTCTGACGATGTGCGGCCCCTGAGCGAAGCCAGGATCGGCAACAATGCCGGGTCGGATCACTACCCGGTGATTGTCGACGTGGCCGTGCCGGCCCGGTAGCAGCCGCCAATCAGCTCTCAAAAACGACCTGCCAGTGTCGCTTTTTGCAATCCAATCGGTATCAGGCCGCATTAGCCTTCAAGGAATTGAGGACGCAGGATTGCAATGAGGAACAACCATGGCGAAACCGGAAATCGATCTTGACCGAGTTCAAGGTGAATATCAGCGCGATGGCTATGCCGCACCGGTGCAACTGCTGACGCCGCAAGAGGCAGCGCGCCACCGCGCCGCGCTTGAGCGCGCCGAGGCCAAGGTCGGCAATCTGCACTACAAGCCAAAGATACACACCATCCTGCGCTCGCCCTATGAGCTGACGACCCTGCCGGCGGTTCTCGATGTCGTGGAACGGCTGATCGGGCCGGACATTCTGCTCTACAACGCCACCTACATCATCAAGGAGCCCAACACCGCCTCTCATGTCAGCTGGCACCAGGACCTGACCTATTGGGGCCTCAGTCACGATGACCAGGTGACCATGTGGCTGGCGCTGTCGCCGGCCACGGCCGAGAGCGGCTGCATGCGGATGATCCCGGCAAGCCACAGCAACGGGTGCATTGAGCATGAGGTCACCGAAGATGCCAGCAACGTGTTGTATCAGGGCCAGACCGTCCGCGGCATCGATGAGCGCGAGGCCGTGATGTGCCCGCTGCAGCCGGGCCAGGCTTCGTTCCACCACGGCTGGACGCTGCACGCCTCGATGCCCAACAACAGCAACGATCGGCGCATCGGCCTGAACGTCCAGTACCTTGCGGCCCACGTGCGCCAGACCAAGCATGACCTGGACTCGGCCATGCTGGTGCGCGGCCGCGACGACTATCACCACTTTGAAGCCGACATCGCCGCCAGTGCCGATCTCGAACCGGCTGCCATGGTCCGACAGGTCGCGCTGGAAGATCGGTATCGCCAAATCGCCGGCACCTCATGACCGTGCTATAACCCACGCCATGGAATCGAAATCCGGAAATCCGATTGAGCTCTTCTACTGGCCGACCCCGAACGGCTGGAAGATCACCATCATGCTGGAAGAATGCCGGCTGGCCTATGATGTGCGCTACATCAACATCCTGACCGGCGACCAGTTCGATCCGGCATTCCTGGCCATCGCACCCAACAACCGGATGCCGGCCATCGTCGATCCCGACGGCCCGGACGGCGCACCGATATCGATCTTTGAGTCCGGCGCCATCCTGCAGTATCTCGGCAACAAGACCGGCCGCTTCTATCCCAAGGACCAACGCCAGCGGGTGGAGGTCGACCAATGGCTGTTCTGGCAGATGGGCGGTCTTGGGCCGATGGCCGGGCAGTGCCACCACTTCCGCCACTACGCCCGCGAGCAACTGCCCTATGCCATCGAGCGCTACACCAACGAAGTCGCCCGGCTTTACGGCGTGATGAACCGCCGGCTTGCCGACCGGCCGTTTCTGGCCGGCGACTACTCCATTGCCGACATGGCCTGTTACGGCTGGATCAAGCCGCACAAGCGCCAGGGCCAGGCACTCGAGGACTTCCCCCATCTGCAGCGCTGGTTCGAAACGCTGCGCGCCCGCCCGGCCGTGCAAAGGGCATGCGCCGTAGGCGAGGAGGTCCGCAAGCGCCCGGAGGATCTGAAAGGCGACGACGCGGCCCATGACCTGCTGTTCGGCAAGGGCCAACTGCGCGGTTGAAGCGGCTGTGCCGTGGCGTCGCAATACCTCCACGCTACCATGCACTATTGTCGGTTTGGTTAGCACAGAGTGAATCATACGCCTGCACGCGATCGCGATAATAAATTGTAAGTTGTTGATATAAAGAGAAATATTGAGAGGTGTTTGAATTCGCAGGCAGCGAGCAGGCATCGCCATTGAAGACTCGTTAAGCCTGTCGCTTAACCGCGCGTTTTAACCTTACCGGCCAACATTGCGCTTGTCGACGGGGCCATCCCGCGACGCCGGACCGAAGCTCAAAATGTAACAACACAGCGCGTCCGGCTGGTTCGAAAAGCCAACGACGGGGAGTATGGTTGTGGCTAGAATGGATATGGCTTTCATCGAAAAAGCCGACATGGCAGCAAGCGGCGCGGCCGCAGAAACTTTGTTCGACCTCGGCATGATGTATTGCATCGGCCGCGACGTTGAGCCGGATCTTGTTTCGGCCCACAAGTGGTTCAACCTGGCGGCCCTGCGCGGCAGCAAGGAAGCACGCGAGTATCGCCTGGAAATCGCCCAGGAGATGAGTTCTGATGAAATCGCCGAGGCGCAAAGGCAGGCGCGTGACTGGATGGCGATGCA
>JAHEJE010000137.1:0-2783 GCA_024639035.1 Alphaproteobacteria bacterium | reverse complement strand
CTAGGCTTGGATGGTCTTGCGGGCGCGAACACTTGCGCCCGGCCATCGGCCCATCGTGCCGGCTCTAGTAGCGCGGTTCGAAAGCGTTTCCGCCCTGCATCTCATGCAACTCCAACCGGCGAATTTCCGCTTCGTGGATCGCCCGTTCGCGCTGAACGCGATAGATTTCGCTCTCGAAGATGTCCGCCTGACCGTTTATGCGGTCTTGCTGGCTGTTGAGAGCGGGCAGCTGCTCGTCACCCGGGGCATAGGTGTGGCCTTTGGGGACGAATTGTTCCACGGCGCCGGCGCTGGTTGCCAAGGCGGTCACTGCCGCCAACACGATATAAAACAAACGCACAACAATCTCCTCAACCAATTCAACGCGTACAGCGCGCTGTCCATTCGCCGCATGCACCGCACTTAGCGAGACACCGTCCCGGAGTCAATGTAGCCCACAATGTGCCCGAATACACGCTAAGAATCGATTAAGCATAACACGATTGCGCCAATCCGCCCGCGCCGTCACCCGTCACTGGTCGAACAACACCTCATCGACCAGTTCGCTGGCCCGTTTCTGATGGACCGCGAGACTGGCGATCGGCAGGGCGTCGACCTTGAAGGTGCCCCACGACTGAACCATGTCGCTGGCCGCCACACCATCGGCAACCGGATACTCGAAATTGCCCTGGGCATAGATCTGCTGGGCTTCGGGAGAGGCCAGGAACTCCATCAGCTTGAGTGCATTGGCCTGGTTCGGCGCGTGCTTGGCCATGGCCATGCCGGAGATGTTGACGTGGGTGGTGCCGTCCGGCCAGGTCGGAAAGATGATCCGCGAGGCTTTCGCCCACTGTTTCTGCTCCGGCTCCTTCTCGTTGGTCGCCATCTTGCCCATGTAATAGGTGTTGGCGATGGCCAGGTCGCATTCGCCGTAGAAGATGGCCTTGGCCTGGGCCCGTTCGTTGCCGACCGGCTTGCGGGCCAGGTTGGTCTTGAGGCCGGCCAGCCAGGCCCTGGTCTGCTCGGCGCCTTGTTTGGCGATCATCGCCGCGAACAGGCCGAGATTGTAACTGTGCTGGCCAGAGCGGATGCACACCTTGCCCTTCCATTTCGGGTCGGACAGTTCCGCGTAGGTGAAGCTGTCCTGCGACACCCGTTCGCGCGACGCATAGATGACCCGCGCCCGCATGGTCAGGCCGAACCACTTGTCGGCCTCATCGCGCAGGGCAGGGGGGACGTTTCCGGTGATTGCCTGTGAGGCGACCGGCTGAACGATGTTGCGCTCGGCGGCCTGCACCAGCCGGTTGACATCGCTGGTCAGCAGCACATCGGCCGGGCTGTTGTCGCCTTCCTGGGCAATCCGCTCCAGCAGCCCGCTCTTGGCGAAGATGAAATTCACCTTGATGCCGGTCTTCGCCTTGAAGGCATCGAACAGCGGCGTGATCAGCGACGGCTGGCGGTAGGAATACACATTGACGACCTCTTCGGCCAGGCCCGGTGTCGGCGCCGTGGTTGCAGCCGCGGCAAACAGCGCAACGCTGAAGGCCAGACCGAGCGGAAGGCGTGACATGACGGACATTTGTCGTGTTTCCCTGTCTAGCGGCGCGCGGCGCAGTTCTTGATCCCGCGCCGGACACATGAACATGGCGCAGATTTATGCACCGCAAAATCACTTGTCAACCAAAACCGACTATTTCAGTCAACTATTAGAACGATTCAAAAAACCAACTAAAACAAAGAATTAGAAGCGTTCTAAACAACTTCGCTGGAACACAGGCGAGGTTTCGCCGGGGATCGCCGCACAGAGCTTGAAAGCGGCTGAAAATCAAGGCATAAGCGCTCTCGGAGAGGTGGCCGAGTGGTCGAAGGCGCTCCCCTGCTAAGGGAGTATACCTCAAAAGGGTATCGTGGGTTCGAATCCCATCCTCTCCGCCATTTCCCAGGCCACTCAAGAGCCGGGCCGACATCAGCAGGCAGGAGCGGCAATGCAGCTTGAGCACAGCCATGAGCGAGAGGATATCTCGGAGCGCCTGGCGGCTGAGAATTCTCCTAACTATGTGCGTGACTGGGTCTATGGCGGCATCGATGGGGCGGTGACCACCTTTGCCATCGTTGCCGGCGTCGTTGGTGCCCAGCTTTCCGCCGGCATCATCGTGATCCTTGGTTTGGCCAACCTGCTGGCCGACGGCTTTTCCATGGCGGCCAGCAACTACTCCGGCACCAAGACCGAGTTGGACGACCGCGCCCGCCTGCACGAGATCGAAAAGAAACACATCAGACTGGCGCCCGACGGCGAACGTGAGGAACTGCGTCAGATTCTCAAGGCCAAGGGACTGGATGGTAAGCTCCTGGAAGAGGCCGTTGACGCCATTGCCGCCAACGAGGCGGTGTGGATCGAAACCATGCTGACCGAGGAATACGGCCTGGCCTCGGCCATGCGCTCACCCTGGAAGTCCGGTATCGCTACCTTTGCTGCGTTCTGCGTCTGCGGTGCGGTACCTCTGCTGCCGTTTTTACTGCCGTTCAGCCAGCCGTTCCTGTGGGCATCGATCCTGACTGGCGTGGTTTTCTTCATCATCGGCGCGATCAAGGCCCGCTGGTCGCTTGCGCCCTGGTGGCAGTCCGGTGCCGAGACTTTCGCCATCGGCATGCTGGCTGCGAGTGCGGCCTATCTGGTCGGCTACCTGCTGCGCGGTCTTGCCTGAGCTCACAGGCTAACTTCGCCATTGATAACCACATGTTTTGCAGGCAAATAGCCCGGCGGATGTTTTCAATGCAAGGGTAGGGGAGCGGCAATGGCCTGG
>JAHEJE010000136.1 GCA_024639035.1 Alphaproteobacteria bacterium | reverse complement strand
CGGCATAGAGACCGGCCAGAAGGAAGAACGGCCGGAAGCCAAACGTCAAAATTGGAACTTGCTTGTCGGGATCGCTGTTGAACATCGTCATCCTTTCGTAGCCTGATGGCCATCTGACCACTATGGCGCGTTCTAGGGTCAGGACCCATTAATTAACACCATTCTGTTTGCCAAGGAGGGTTCGAATGCTGGAAAACGAGCGCAAGACAAGGCTGTTTGCCTTATCGAGCATTGTTTGCCTGCAGGCGGGCCCTCCTTGGCAAACCCTGCGGGCGTGGCGGATTTGCCCGCTGAGTGCGTTAGACAGGCTTGAAAACCAACCAGGTTTCCAGCGCCTGTCTGCCTGCTCAGCGGGCAAATCCGCCGCGCAGAATGGTGTTAATTAATGGGTCCTGACCCTAGACCCCCGGCTAGTTGACGAAAGTCAAGGAGGCACCAACAGACGCGGTGCAATGTCATGACGGTACGAAACCATGCCAATTACTGCGAACCAAGGTATGGCCGAGTGCGCAAATAAGGATGTGAACTCCCATCCGCCTGGCCGGGTTGTAGCGTTTACCTCGCTTCGGCGCGCGCGTTGAGCAACTCTGCGAAGGCGTGTGCCCATGACACGGAGGCGCCAGGCAGGGATGCGGGTTCCGGTACTCGCAATATGGGAAACCTTGTCATGAAGAAATCCGCAATTTCGGCCGCAACACTCAGTCTGGCTTTCGCCGGTGCGTTGATGGCCGGGACGTCTTCGCTGGCGCTGGCCGAAGAGCCAAAGCTGTCGAAGGAAGCGTTCGAGCACTCAAAGAAACTCTACTTCCAGCGCTGCGCCGGTTGTCACGGCGTGTTGCGCAAGGGCGCCACTGGTAAGAACCTGGAGCCGGAAAACACCAAGAAGCTCGGTCAGGAGCGACTTGAGAAGATCATCGCCATCGGCACCGAAGGCGGCATGAACAACTTCGACGACCTGTTCACGCCCGAAGAGATCCGTGACCTGTCGACCTACATTCAGCTTCCCGCGCCACCGCCGGCTGAGATGTCTCTGGCGGAGATGAAAGAACGCTGGAAGGTTTTTGTCGAGCCGAAGGACTATCCCGACAAACCGATGCATTCGCGCAACTGGGAAAATTTCTTCATGGTCATCCTGCGTGACGCCGGCAAGGTCGGCATCATCGACGGCGACAAGAAGGAAGTCGTTGCCAAGGTCGACACCGGCTATGCGGTGCACGTGATGAAGGAATCATCCGACGGACGCTTCTGGTTTACCCAGGGTCGCGATGGCCGCATGACCAAGATCGATCTGTGGATGGACCCGCCTCAGGTGGTGGCTGAAACCCAGGTTGCCTCCGATGCCCGCGACGTTGCCGTGTCGCATTTCGGCGAATGGAAGGACAAATACGTCATCGGTGGCGGTTACTGGCCGCCGCACTTCGTGATCCTTGATGCCGAGACGATGGAGCCGCTGAAAGTGGTTTCGACCCGCGGCGTCGATGTCGATGGCAACTATGTCAACGAAGCCCGTGTGGCCGCCGTCTACAACACACCGAACGCCCCGACCTGGGTCGTTGCGGTGAAGGAACTGGGTCAGATGTGGCAGGTCGATTATTCCGACCTCGACAACTTGCGCATCGAGCAGATCAACACCAACCGGTTCCTGCATGACGGGTTCTTCGATCCGACCCAGCGTTACTTCCAGATCGCCGCCAATGCGTCCAACCGCATGGAGATCATGGACACCGAGACCCGCAAGGGTGTCGCATCCATCGAGACCGGCAAGAAGCCGCATCCGGGACCGGGCGCCAACTGGGTCGACAAGGAATGCGGACCGATTGCCGGCACCACCCATCTGGGCGAAGGCAAGGTCACCATGTGGGGCAACGATCCCAAGGGGCATCCAGACAATGCCTGGAAGATCTGCTACACGGTGGAAACCGACGGGCCCGGACTGTTCATCCGCACCCATCCCGAATCACCATACGTGATCGTCGATCAGACCAAGCACCCCGAACCCGAGGTGCAGCAGTCGATCCAGGTGATCTCCAAGGAGACCCGTGAGATCGTCAAGACGATCCGCGTGACCGAGCAAGAAAAGGCCCTGGCGGTTCACACGGAGTTCAACCAGGACGGTTCGGAGTTCTGGGTCTCGGTATGGGTCCGTGGCGGCAAGAAGAATTGGGAGAAAGGCGAAATCGTCGTCTATGACTCCAAGACTTTGGAAGAAAAGGCCCGCATCAAGGGTCTTGAGACGCCGACCGGCAAGTTCAACGTCTACAACCGGGTCCATCACAAGACCTGATTGGCAGCAGCCAAATCCGGGGCGGGAGCAATCCCGCCCTTTCTTTCCTTTAGTCTGTACGCCCCCCCGATCCACGCCATAACAAGACCAGTCTTTCGGAGGCATCATGGCCAAGTCTGACGACGCACCCATTTCCGGTTTCGCCAAATGGAAACGCGCATTGCTGTTTGGCGTGCCGCTGACCAGTGCTGCGGCGCTTTTCATTGCCGGCATCATCTTCTGGGGCGGCTTCAATACGGCCATGGAAGCCACGAACACGATGCCTTTCTGCATCTCGTGCCACGAGATGAAGGACAACGTCTACAAAGAGTACAAGACCACCATCCATTATCAGAACCGAACCGGTGTGCGCGCGACCTGTTCCGACTGCCATGTGCCCGATCCGTGGGTGCACAAGGTGGTGCGCAAGGTGCAGGCGTCAAACGAGCTGTTGCACAAGGTGCTGGGCAGCATCGACACGCCAGAGAAGTTCAACGCCAAGCGGCTGACCCTGGCGCGGCATGTCTGGGACTCGATGAAGAAGACCGACTCGCGCGAATGCCGCAACTGTCACAATTTCGAGTCAATGGCGCCGGAATTTCAACGCCCGCGGGCGCGCAAGCAGCACCTGAATGCCTTCGAGACCGGCCAGACCTGTATCGACTGCCACAAAGGCATCGCCCACAACAACGTGCGCGACCAGTTGACCGAGGAAGAGTTGGAAGAGCTCGAAAAGCCCAACCCGGCATTCAAGCGCAAAATCCCGGAAACGTACCTGGCAAGCCTTGCGCGCATCGAGGAGAAAGAAGCCGCGATGGCGGCGGAAAAGAAGCAGCAGGACGATGCTGCCGCGGCTACCATTGAAGACCGTATCGCGTCCGCCGTGGCCGCCAAGGTTGCCGAACTGAAGGCTCAGTCCGGCTCTGACAACAGCAGCGCCGGCCAAGCACAAACGTCGAGCGGAACGGCATCGGGAGCTGCCGGCGATGTCTCAGGCGATATCGACTGGGGTGGCATCGAAGCCAAGACCGTGACCCTGTTCTATCCCGGCCAGGCGTCGTTCGAGTGGGTTCAGACCGGCAAAGACCACGGTGGCGCGCGCGCCTTCTCCAAGCTCGGTGACCGCTGCGCGAACTGCCATGCCAAGGAAGTCGCCGACATGGGCGCCAAGATCGTTTCGGGCGAAAAGGCCGAGGAAACGCCGATCCCCGGCAAGCGCGGTCATGTCGACGTCGAAGTACAGGCAGTGCACGATGCCGACAACCTCTACATGCGTTTTCAATGGGCCGATGCGGGGCACAACCCGGTACCGTTTGTCGATGGCGGCAAGATGGACCCGGACAACCAGGTCAAACTGGCGATGATGATCGCCGGACCGGGCATCGACCTGATCGATCAGGCCGGCTGCTGGGCGACCTGTCACCATGATTCGCGCTACATGCCCGATCATCCCGAAGCCGCCGCTATAGGTGAAGCGGGAGATGCAGTTTCGGCGATCGATGTCACCAATGGCATCACCAAGTATCTGGCCGACAGCCGCACCAAGGTGGAGATCAAGGGTCGCCGCAACAAGAAGCGCGGCGGCTGGGACAAACTGAAACCCACAGAAGAAGTCGATGCTCTGCTCAAGGCCGGCAGCGTGATGGACCTATTGCGCTTCCGTTCCGGCGGCGAGGCCGAGAACGGCCACGTCCTGAGCCAGCGTGTCATGGGCGATGCCGGTGAGGTGGTTGCTGCGGGCAAGCTGGATGGCGGGAAATGGACGGTGGTCATGCGCCGGCCGTTGGCGGCCACAAATCCGGGTGATGTACCGCTCGAGCCGGGGAGCCTTTATACCGTCGGATTTGCCCTGCATGATGACTTCACCAGCGCCCGCTTCCACCATGTATCGCTTGAGTTCAAACTCGGTCTCGACAATGCTGAAGCGGAGATCAATGCTGTGGCAAAGTGATCGTCGAAAGAGGTGAACATGACTGGGAAATTGCTTTGTACATTGGCCGGCCTGGCGGCAATCCTCATCGTACAACCGACACTTGCCGACGCCAGTGACGGTGATGCCGAAAAGCGCATGAAACGATGTGGAGAAGCCGAGAAACGTTACCAGGAGCTGTTCGGCAAGCCATCGGCCGAGGAGGATGTCAGCGTCGTCAAGATGTACAAATACACCTTCTGTCCGATCGAGGTTGAGGTCAAACAGGGCGCCACGGTGCGTTGGGTCAATGTCGACAAGCGCACCAGCCATTCGGTTTGGCTGAAGGAGGCCGGCAAGGAGGAATCGGACCGGCTGTTCTCGGAAGAAAAGGTCGAGATGACCTTTGACCTGCCACCAGGCGACTACCCTTATCTGTGCGGTCCGCACTGGAAGGACGAGGGCATGACCGGCACCGTGCGAGTTGTTAAGTAACGCACTGGGAAGTTTGACAATTATCAAGGCGGCAGGACGCTAGCGAACCCTACTATGAGACCGGTCGTTGCGGTGCGTTTACACGTGGCGAAGGGTCGGCACGAAGGGTGTCGGTTTCATAAATCGTTTGGGCAGAGCATTGAAAAGCAACGGAAAAGTCTACCTTGTCGGTGCCGGTCCGGGCGATCCTGAGTTGCTGACGGTCAAGGCCGTGCGGTGTCTCGAACGCGCCGATGTGGTGGTCTACGACCGGCTGGTCTCGCCGGAGGTACTGGCGCTGGTGCCGCAAGGTGCAGCGCGCATCTGTGTCGGCAAACAGCCGTCACACCACCCGGTGCCGCAAAATGAGATCAATGACCTACTGGTCCGCCTGGCGTCGGGCAATCGCTGCGTGGTGAGGCTCAAAGGTGGCGATCCGTTCATCTTCGGGCGCGGCAGCGAGGAAGCGATAGAGCTGTCGCAGGCCAATGTCGATTATGAGGTCATCCCCGGCATTACCGCAGCGCAGGGTTGCGCGGCATCGCTGGGGGTGCCGCTGACGCACCGCGGGCTGGCGACCAGCGTGCGCTATGTCACCGGCCACTGCCGGCAGGATGCCGAGCTCGACTTCGACTGGCCGGGGCTGGCTGATAAGGACACCACGCTGGCAGTCTACATGGGCAGAGCCAATATTGCGGAGATTGCGGGCAAGTTGATCGCACACGGGCTGGACACTGCGACGCCGGTGTTGGCCGTTTGCCACGGCACGACCGAGCGCGCCCGAAATGTGTTGTCACAACTGGACAGGATTGCCGACGACGTCGCCAATGCGGATTTCTCAGGTCCGGTCCTGTTTATTGTCGGCAAGGTGGCTGCGCTTGCCCGATCTGTGGAGCCGCAGAATGCCGTGTCGGATGACATCGTTGCATCAGCTACTGGCTAGTGTTCTGATGATGGCGGGCCTGGTCGGGCCGGCGGCTGCGGAGGACCCGAACGGCGCACGCCGGAAGGCGCTGCACAACATGGTGGTGCAGGACTGTGGGTCCTGCCACGGCCTGACGTTCAAGGGCGGGCTCGGAAGCCCGCTGTTGCCGGACGACCTTGAGGGCGTTGACGACAGCACGATTGCGACCATCGTGCTTGATGGCGTGCCCGGCACACCGATGCCGCCGTGGCGTGGCCTGGTGAGCGAGAGTGAGGCATTGTGGATTGCCAGGGGTTTGAAAGCCGGAGTGTTCCAATGAACCTGTTGCGTGGGCTGACAGTGCTGATCGCCACCGCGGTGTGGTGCCTGACGGCGGCTGCCGATACGGCGTTGCGTGGCACTGGCGACCTCGGGGTGATCATCGAGCGCGCCGATGGTTCGGCCTGCATCATCTCGACCACCGAGCGAGCCATCCTGTCCTGCGTCGACGGGCTCGGCGACCTGTCGCACGCCTCGGCCGTGTTCTCGCCCGATCAGCGCTATGCCTACATCTTCGGGCGCGACGGCGGACTGACCAAGCTCGATTTGCTGGAGCGCAAGATCGCCAAGCGGGTGATACAGGGCGGCAATTCCATCGGCGGCGCGATTTCCGATGATGGCACGTTGGTGGCGGTGTCCAACTACAAGCCGGGCGGCGTGAAGGTATTCGATGCGACAACGCTGGAGCAGATCGCTGACATTCCGGCAACATACGGCAGCGAGGGCAAGCTGTCCAAGACCGTCGGGCTGGTCGATGCCCCGGGCCGGCGTTTTGTGTTCACGCTCTATGATGCCGGGGAAATCTGGATGGCCGATTTCTCCAAGCCCGGCGCTCCGGCGATCACGAAACTGGGCACGGCCGGCAAACTGCCCTACGACGCGCTGATTACCGGCGACGGCCGGCACTATATCGCCGGATTGTTCGGCGAGGACGGGTTGGCGCATGTCGATCTGTGGGCAGAGGAACCGGTGATCGAACGGATTCTCGACGGCTATGGCAAGGACGACCCGGCCATGCCGGTCTATAAGATGCCGCATCTGGAAGGTTGGGCACTGGCCGGCGACAAGTTCATCCTGCCGGCGGTCGGACATCCAGAACTGCTGGCGCTCGATGCCGTCACTTTCAAGGAGGCGGGCCGGGTGAAGGTGCACAGTCAGCCGGTATTTGCCATCGCCCGGCCCGACGGCCGCCAGGTGTGGGTGAACTTCGCCCATCCCAAGAACGACACCGTTCAGGTGGTCGACGTGCCGAGCCTGAAGGTCGTGCATGAGTTCAAACCCGGCCCGGCGGTGCTGCACATGGAATTCACGCCGCGCGGCCATGAGGTCTGGGTGTCGGTGCGCGACGCCGATCGGGTGGACATCTACGATGCCCGCAGTTTCGAAAAGCGCGGCGAGCTGAGCCTGCGGAAGCCGAGTGGCATTTTCTTTGCCGCGCGGGCAACGAGGACGGGCCTGTGAGGGAGACGATCTACAATCCGGCCCTGGCGCTGGCCGATGCCTGGCAGCGCGGCTTCCCGCTGACTGCCGAGCCGTTCGCCGAAATGGCCGGGGCCAGCGAACTGACGACCGGCGAGGTGTTGAGCATGATGCAGGCGCTGAAGGACCGTGGCGTTCTGGCCCGCATCGGCGCCACGGTGCGCCCGAACACGGCAGGCGCCAGTACCCTGGCAGCGATGGCGGTGCCGCCGCAACGGCTGGAAGAGGTCGCGCAACAGGTCAACGCACAGCACACCGTGAACCACAACTATCATCGCGAGCACGACATCAACCTGTGGTTCGTCGTGACAGCGGGGTGCCGGGGAGATGTGCAGGCAACACTTGCCGCTATCGAACGGCAAAGCGGGATTGCGGTGCTCGATTTGCCTCTGGAGCAGGCCTATCATATCGACCTCGGCTTCCGGCTGACCGGCAAGCGGCGCCAAGGATTTGGCGTTGCCGGACCGGCTGACCCTTGCGCCGTGAGCGATACCGACCGGGCACTGCTCGGTGTGTTGGAAGACGGCCTGCCGCT
>JAHEJE010000382.1 GCA_024639035.1 Alphaproteobacteria bacterium | reverse complement strand
GATCCCAGATCTCGGCACGTTGCTCTGCGGTATAACAAATACGACGACGACACTTCATGACGAACACTCCATCTTTGTTCAAAGACTAAAGTGTTGCGTCCACCTGTTGAGCCCACAGCCAGATGCGGTCAAACACAAGGTGGTTTTGGCTCACTTTATGGTTTGGGTATTCGGCCCAATCAGTTAAACATCCATCCGCATGAAAAATGTTGGATGTTCAATGTACGATTTTTATTCAGACACAAAAACGAAGCCGACGCATGCAATGCGGCAGGCTGTTCTGAGCGCTGAAGTTGGCGACGAACAAAAGAATGAAGATCCAACAACGAAAGAACTATGCACTCGTGTTGCACAGCTTTTGGGTAAGGAAGCGGCTGTCTTCCTTCCTTCCGGAACAATGTGCAATGAGATCGCCATCAGAGTGCACGTTCGGCCAGGCGACGAGGTCATTTGCGAGCGCTCCTGCCATATCGTCAATTTCGAAGCAGGAGGCCCCGCTGCCATCAGCGGCGCAATGATCCAGGCGCTTGATGGCCAAGACGGAACCCTTCAACCCGAGCAGGTGAAGTCCGCAATAAGGGCGAACTCGCGCTACGCACCGCAGAGCCGACTGATTTGTGTCGAACAAACCGCCAGCATGGCTGGCGGTGTGGTCTGGCCGCTGGACCGTATAGAGGCAGTTGCCGCTGTCGCCAAGGATGCTGGCCTTGCAACACATATGGACGGTGCACGCCTGATGAACGCAGTGGTGCGAAGTGGTAAGCCAGCCGCGGATTGGGTTAAAGGCTATGATTCTTGCTGGATTGATTTCAGCAAGGGTCTCGGCGCGCCGGTGGGCGCGGTCTTGGCCGGGTCTTGCGAATTCGTTGAACATGCTTGGATCATCAAGCAACAGCTCGGTGGTGCCATGCGTCAGTCTGGCGTTTTGGCTTCAATGTGCCTGTTTGCCTTGGACCATCATGTTGAAAGGCTGGCAGAGGATCATTCATTGGCCCAATCAATCGCTCAACGGATCAGGCAACTTCCCAAAGTCGAGAATATGCTTCCGGCAGATACGAACATCGTCATCTTCGATTTATCATTAGATGCACCGACCGCCCATGAACTTGCACGCCTATGCGAAAACGATGGCGTCATAATAGGCACATTCGGCGAACGGCGCATTCGTATTGTCACCCATCTTGATGTCGATGAAACTGCCGGTGACGCGCTCTGCGCGTCATTGCAGCGCCACTTGGGTTAAAAGGACAAATCGGGTCAAAAGCGGCCGGTCTTGATTGCCGCTCAGTATGTCTGCTGTACCCCCGAAAGCTGCCTCTTTGCGGTGCGGCGTGGAGAGTCCGAAATGTGCCATAACCGGTCGTGCAAACGATCAACGGAAATCAAGTCGATGGTCCTGAGTACCCACTCTAGAAGCTGGCCTCCAAGCGGCTGTTGACCAGAATTTCAGCGACAACCGCCTCGTTGGGGAGGCTAAGCGCATAGGCCACGGTTTCTGCAATGGTATCCGGGGCGATCTTGAACTGCCCTTCAGGTGGTTCAACATCGGCGACCATCCGCGTCTCTACCAGTCCGGGACAGATCGCAGTGGCGCGAATGCCATCCGACCAGCCGTCATGGCGGATCGCATGGGTCAGCGCAAGGGCGGCAAATTTCGATGCGGAGTACCCGAGCAACGATGCGCTCTTCAAACGCTTTCCGGAGAGCGAGACGATATTGATCACCCGGCCATGTCCCGAAGTCCGCAATGCTGGGAGGACGGCGCGCGTGAGGTGGAGCGGGCCTTTGAAGTTCACCTCCCACATAGTGTCGTAAGCGGCCTCATCGTCATCTTCGAACTTTCCCGCGATCGCGACGCCTGCGTTCAGGACAACGCCGTCAATCTGCCCAAAATTCTGCTGCACTTCGGTCGCCCAGGCCTTGGACGTCTCAGGTTCGGTGGCATCCCATCTCACGACATTCAGATCGGCTTCAAATCCGGTTTTGTCAATCGTATCCGGATCGCGGGCGCCTAGGCTCAACCTGAAACCGCGCGCTGCGAGCACTCTCGCCGTTGCCAGCCCGATTCCCCGGTTTGCGCCGGAGATCATAATGACCCGTCCATTGGCTG
>JAHEJE010000135.1 GCA_024639035.1 Alphaproteobacteria bacterium | reverse complement strand
CGGCGGTGGGCTGCGTGATCGTTGCGGGCGGCATGCCGGTCGGGCTTGGCTGGACCGCCCCCGGCGGACGCCCGCATGGCGAAACCCGCGCCATCGCCATGGCCGGCGAGGCCACGCGCGGTGCGACCGCCTATGTGACGCTTGAGCCATGCAACCATTTCGGCCGCACGCCGCCCTGTTCCAGGGCGTTGATCGAGGCCCGCCTGGCGCGCGTGGTGATCGCCGCCGCCGACCCGGATGTGCGGGTGGCGGGGCAGGGCACCGCCGCCTTGCGCGCCGCCGGCATCGAGGTGGCGACCGGGGTGCTGGACGCCGAGGCCGGGCGCGACCTGGCCGGGTTCATGTCGCGCAAGCGTTCCGGCCGGCCGCATGTGATGCTGAAGCTGGCCATGTCGGCCGACGGCAAGATTACCGCCGAGCGCGGCCGGCCGACCCGCATCACCGGGCCGCAGGCGAGCGCCAGGGTGCACCTGATGCGCGCCCAGGCCGACGCCATTCTGGTCGGCGTCAGCACGGTGATGGCCGACGACCCGGCGCTGACCTGCCGGCTGCCGGGGCTTGAGGACCGATCGCCGGTGCGGCTGGTAAGCGATTCGCGGTTGTCGATCCCGCTCGACTGTGAACTGGTGCGCACCGCCGGCGAGGTTCCCTTGTGGGTCCTGACCTGCAGCGGCGCCGATCCGGCCAAGGCCGATGCTCTGACCGGGAAGGGCGCCACGCTGGTCTATTGCGCCAGTACGCCGGACGGCAAGGTCGACCTGCACGAGGCCATGCTGCGCCTCGGCGGGCGCGGCATCAACACGGTGATGGCCGAAGGCGGCGCCCATATGGCCCGGGCGCTGCTCGAAGCGGACCTGATCGACGAGGTGAATTTTTTCACCGCCCCGCAGGTGCTCGGCGCGGCCGGCCTGGAAGCCCTGGGCGGCATGGCTCTGAAAACGGTGACCGCGGCCGGCCGCTTCCGCCTGACGGCTGAGGAAAGGCTTGGTGATGACACCCTCAGGCAGTATGACAGGGCAACGAAGGAAAACGCCATGTTTACCGGCATTGTGAGCGATATCGGCGAGGTCGTCGACACCAGCGGCAGCGGCAGCCTGCGCCTCGATATCGCCTGCAATTACGACATCGACACGATCGCCATCGGCGCGTCGATCTGCTGTTCCGGTGCCTGCCTGACGGTGGTCGACACGGCCCGCGCCGACGACGGGCGCGGGGTGTTTTCGGTCGATGTTTCAGCGGAAACGCTCGACAAGACCAGCCTTGGCCAATGGCGCAAGGGCAGCCGCATCAACCTGGAGCGGGCGATGAAGCTGGGCGACGAGATCGGCGGCCATATCGTCTCCGGCCATGTTGATTCGAAATGTGAAGTCGTCTCGATAACCCCGGTCGGCGACTCGATGAACATCCGTCTGCGGGTGCCGGACGACCTGGCCCGCTACATCGCCCCGAAGGGATCGATCGCCCTCGATGGCATCTCGCTGACGGTCAACGATGTCGAGGCCAGCGAATTTACCGTGAATGTGATCCCGCACACCCGCGCGGCCACCACCTGGAACGAATTGCAGGCCGGCGCTGCGGTGAATGTTGAAATCGACATGCTGGCGCGCTATGTCGCCCGCCTTGCCGATGTGAACGCCTGAAGGCCAGCCGACATGCATGTACTGATAGTTGAAGCCCGGTTCTACGACGATCTGCTGGATGAACTGGCCAGGGGTGCGGTCGCCGCCCTTGATGCCGCCGGCGCGACCCACGAACGCATTGCCGTGCCGGGCGCCCTGGAGATCCCCGGCGCCATCGCCATGGCCGCCGCAAGCGGCAATTACGATGCCTACGTGGCGCTCGGCGTGGTCATTCGCGGCGAGACGACGCACTATGAAATCGTATCGAACGAAAGCGCCCGCGGGTTGATGGACCTGACGATCGGCACCAAGCTGGCCATCGGCAACGGCATTTTGACGGTGGAGAACGGCGACCAGGCCTGGCGCCGCGCGCGGGTCGACGACCTCAACAAGGGCGGCGGCGCCGCCGAGGCGGCCCTGGCCATGGCGAAACTCAGGGCCACATACGCATGACCGCATCCGAAAAGACCGGCAGGCGCGCGGTGTCGCGCTCCGCTGCCCGCTTGGGCGCCGTCCAGGCGCTCTACCAGATGGAGCTGGCCGGGACCGATGTTTCCGAGATTTTGGCCGAATACGGCGCCTCGCGCCAGGGCGAGGCGTTTGAGGACGGTGAGCACGGCACCGCCGACACAGCCTTCATGCACGACATTATCAAGGGCGTGGTGCGCGATCAGCGGGCGATAGACAAGGCATTGGTCGGATGCCTGTCCGACGGCTGGACCCTGCCGCGGCTCGACGCGACCCTGCGCGCCATCCTGCGCTCGGCCGGCTACGAACTGGCCGCACGCAGCGATGTGCCGGGCCGGGTGGTGATCTCCGAATACGTCGACGTCGCCCGCGCCTTCTTCGACGGCCCGGAGCCGAAATTCATCAACGCCGCCCTCGACAAACTGGCCCGCGAAAAGCGCCAGGCGGAGTTCTGAGGTCAGGTGAGTCCTGACCCTAAGTAAACGAAGACGACTCAGTTCGAGAGATCGATGCCTTTGTTGATGCGCTTGACCTCAATGGATTGGAGTTCGTGTGCGCCACGGCGACAGAGACTGGCCGGCCCGGACATCATCCAGCAGTTTTGTTGAAGGTTTATGTTTACGGCTATCTCAACCGGGTGCAGTCGAGCCGCCGGCTTGAACGCGAGGCGGGTCGCAATGTCGAGGTGATGTGGCTGACGGGCCGTTTCCACACAACCAAAACCCACATCAGTCACCCTGGAAAGGTGTCATGACTCTATCGGTGAATTTGCGGACAACTGATCACTAAGTTACAGTTTTCTAATGATGGACGCCAAAGCTTGGCTCATTGAGCATGGTTTTGAAGATCTCGTCGATTTGTTCGTAGAGAATGAGATCGACGGAGAGGTGCTTTTTGAGCTTACGAACGACGACTTGACCGAACTCGGGTTGACGCTTGGACGTCGAAAGAAGCTTCTCAAGTCCATCGCGAAAACATCGGTATCGGGGGGCCATACTGTGCACGGCCCCGAAGCAGGCGCACCTCAATCCGGCGACCGTCGGCAGGTGACAGTTCTTTTTGCCGACATTGCAGGCTACACACAACTTTCGACACGGCTCGATCCCGAAGAAACGCATCAACTGCTGAACGCATATTTCGACGCGGTTGACGGCATTGTCGAAGAATACGGGGGTACAGTCGACAAGCATATTGGCGATGCTGTCATGGCGATATTTGGCGCTCCGGTGGCGCATTCCGATGATCCGCTTCGCGCCGTCCGAGCGGCGGATCAGATTCATAAAGCCATGCAAATGCTCCAGCAACGATTCGGGCACGAGCTAAAAGCCCATGTCGGCATTGCATCCGGCGTCGTCGTGGCGAGTCGTACCGGCAGTGCCCTTCATGCAGAGTACACAGTCACCGGTGACACGGTGAACTTCGCTTCGCGTCTCGACGATTTGGCACAGCCTGATGAAACTCTCGTTTCGGAAGCGGTACGCCGGGCGCTCAGCCGGCAAGCCGTTTTTTCCTCGCGGGGGTCAACCGCGATCAAGGGACTTTCAAATCCGGTGAAGGTTTGGCGGTTTGAGCATTTTCTGACAAATACCGATATCATCTGGGCCTCCAAGTTTGTCGGGCGGCAATCCGAGACACGGCAGTTCAGTTCACTGATCGAGGCTGTTCTGACCGGTTCAGGGGGCGAGGCGTTATTGATACGTGGCGAGCCCGGGATCGGAAAGACCCGCCTCGTATCGGAATTCGCCAAACTGGCGCAGTCACGTAATGTCAGCGTGCACAATGTCAATATCGTCGACTTCGGTGCGAACCGTGGGGCTAAGACTTTGTGTGATCTTGCGACTTCGCTTTTGGATCTGCCGGCTGCCGCCAGTGCCGAAGTGCGAACCGCTTCAATAGTGCGAGTGCTCGCAAATGCGCATGTGACCGTACAGACTGAGGCATTTCTGCATGATCTACTCGATCTTGAACTACCAGAACATTTGCGCACAGCATATGAGGCTCTGGACGCTAGCACACGGCAAGCGGGCATCAATGCGACGCTTGCCCGCCTGTTGCAGATCGCGGTGGTAAGCGCCCCGCGGATGATCGTCATCGAAGATGTTCATTGGGCGGACAAGGTAACCCTGGATGCGTTGGCCTCGGTTGCCGTGGCCTTGGCCGACTGGCCGGCAATCCTGGTGCTTACGTCCAGAGTTGAAGGCAGAACGTTGAATCAGGTATGGTTATCATCTCTGCGTGGCTGCCCGCTGACCACAATTGAACTTCAACCCCTTCGCAGAAATGAAGCCTTCCAACTTGCTGCCGATTTGTCGAACGCGGAACCGCGCAACCTGGAAGAGCTGGTCCACAGAGCGGATGGAAATCCGCTGTTTCTGGAGCAGCTGGTTGAAGGCGTAACGACAATCACGGCCTCAGAGGTGCCCGATACCATTCAAGGTCTCGTCTTGGCTCGTACCGACCGCCTGGAGGCGGCAGATCGCGAGGCATTGTTCGCGGCCTGCGTGCTTGGACAAAGGTTTGCAGCAGACTTGTTGCGCGAGTTGTCAGGCGATCATCCTTTCAGTCTGGAACGACTATCGGATTACAGACTGCTGCGAAGCGAGGGAAGCGAATGGGTTTTCTGTCATGCGCTGTTCAGAGAAGGGCTTTATGCGTCCCTGCTTGCAAAGCGCCGACGTGATTTGCATCTCAGAGCCGCAGCAGTTTACGCCAAACTTGATCCGGTATTGCATGCACAACATCTGGATCGCGCTGGCTCGCCGGATTCGGCCAGTGCATATCTTGCAGCAGCTCACAGCGAACTTGATCGTTTCCGTCATGACTCTGCAATACGGCTTGCGCACCGTGGGCTTGAATCAACTGAAGGGCCGGAGGTTTACGCGCTCAACATGCTCTCGGGGGAACTGTACCAGCGACAGGGAGACACCGCTAATTCGATCGAGGCTTTCCGCCTCGCACAAGAGCACGCTTCGGATTGTGAGGAGGAGTGCCGCGCCCTGATCGGGGTGGCAGAGGGCCTCCGCATCAAAGAGGACTACGCCCAGCTACTGCAGGTTCTCGAATATGCACAGCAGGTTGTCGAAAACCAGAAACTGCCGGAACAGATTGCAAGGCTGTGTCAACTCAGAGCGAATGTTCACTTCGTTCACGGCGAAACGGCGCAATGCCTGTCTGAGAACCAGTGCTCTTTAAAATTTGCCCGCAAAGCAGGTTCGAGCGAATTGGAAGCGCATGCCTTGGGCAATCTGGCCGATGCAGAATTTTCCCGCGGTCGAATGGTTTCAGCCCACGCGCTGTTCGATGAATGCGTGGAGTTATCCTATGAGAACAACTTTCTGAATGTTGCGGCCGCAAATATCTCCATGAGAGGGCAGACTCAACTTTATCTCGGGTGTCCCCAAAAGGCGCTCGCCGATTGCACAGAAGCCCTGCAGTTATCCACTAGCCAATTCAATCCGCGCGCTGAACTTGTTGCCCGCCTGGTGGGCATATACACACTTGAATTGTTCGACAAAACGGCTGGCAAACAATGGGCCCTGGCGGGAACGGAACTCGCAAAGAAAATAGGCGCTGGCCGGTTTGAACTCGTATGCAAGGAATACCTTGGACGCCTGGCCGCCCTCGATGGCAACAACGACCTTGCTGAGCAGCTTGTTGGCGAAGCCCTCACCGCCTACCGCTCATCGGACTCCAGCATGCGGTTTTTGGGGGGCAGAGCACTCGGGAGCTATGCGCTGGTTTGCAACGATGACACCAGGCGCAGGGAATTGCTCGCAGAAGGCGAAGAACTCCTGAAACTTGGCGTTGGTGCACATAATCCGCTTTGGTTCTATCGCGATGCCATTGAAGTTTCGCTGGACCTGGAGGACTGGACTGCGGCTGAGCGATATGCCGACAGCCTCGGCAGTTATGCCAGTGCAGAGCCACTTGAATGGAGCAGATATTTTTCTGCCCGAGGCTGCGCCTTGGTCCAACATGGCCGCGGAGGCCAGGCGAACGAACTGTTGCAGGCCGTTCATGATCATGGAACCCAGATCGGGTTCACCTATTCTCTGGATCGGCTCATCGAAGCGCTCTAGGGTCCCTACCTTAGAACGCGGCCTTCCATTGTTCGGTGTCGACGAACCAACGCTCCTCGGTGATCAGATCATCGTCGTTGAACTTGAACAAGACCGCGCACTGCGATCCGTTTGGCAGGCTATCCGCCGTAAACTCGACAATGTTTACAATTTCGTTGTCCCCGCCACAGTAACGCAAATTTGTTATGTCAAAACCGGGCGGGAGAGCCGCTCCGATATTATCAAGGGCTGATCGAAAGGCGCTACGTCCCTTAAGAACGTCATCCTGCCCCGGTAACACGAACATCATGTCTTCCGCATAGAACCCGGCTAACTTGTCCATCTCACCAGCTGCCAAAGCATCCCATCCTGACTTGAGGTCTTCCATCTGTTTCGAAGTCGCCATAGCTAAATCCCCTTTGTCGATCGCCCCACTTTCCGCACTGTAACACCCGGGATGGCTGTGGCAAATCCTGCACGACATTATCAAGGGCGTGGTGCGCGATCAGCGGGCGATAGACAAGGCATTGGTCGGGTGCCTGTCCGACGGTTGGACCCTGCCGCGGCTCGACGCGACCCTGCGCGCCATCCTGCGCTCGGCCGGCTACGAACTGGCCGCACGCAGCGATGTGCCGGGCCGGGTGGTGATCTCCGAATACGTCGACGTCGCCCGCGCCTTCTTCGACGGCCCGGAGCCGAAATTCATCAACGCCGCCCTCGACAAACTGGCCCGCGAAAAGCGCCAGGCGGAGTTCTGAGGTCAGGTGAGTTCGATCAACTGAGAAGGCGGCACAGGTGGCGCACGGCGCGGTCCGACCGGTCCTGGCAGAAGGCTTTGTCGGGGCGTGGCTCACGTCCGATGACGCGGCGGATTTGCAGATCGCCGATCAGCAGATCGAGATAGAGCCCAACAGCCTCGCCGGTGTGGTCAAATCTGAGTTTGCCCTCTGACTTGGCGCGCCCCAGAACCTTCTCGATCAGCGGAAAGACTGTTTCGCGGCCCGATTTGGAGAGCGTGGCCCCAAGCTCGCCACTGCTATCTGCCGCTGCCGCGCGGTTCAGCGCCACCGCCCTGTCGCCCGTCAACAGATCGAGCAGCTTCGGCCCGAGCGTTGCCAGAATCGCCAGGGCGTCATGGTCGGTTTCAAGCTCTGCCTGAAGATGATTTTTAACCTCCACGGCATTGCGTGTGACCAGCGCCTGAAACAGGCCCTGCTTGTCCCCGTACCAGTTGTACAGCGTTTCATTCGACGCGCGCGCCTGTTTGGCGATGCCCAACATCGACGTGCCGCCGTATCCCTTGACCTCCAACACCTCGTAGGCAGCTGTCTCGATCTGTTTCTGTCGGAGTGATCGCTTTTCTTCGCGCATGGGTTTCCTCTGTTGCCAATGGCCCTTCATCGATTGTCGACCCATCCCGCTCCTCCGGTCCAACCGCGCCAGGGCTAGAGCACTTTTCGATCATACGGGATCACTTGATGGAGCCAAATTCGCCCATCTGGTGCGTTGCAGCGCTTGCCCGATGCACCGCATCGCGCT
>JAHEJE010000134.1 GCA_024639035.1 Alphaproteobacteria bacterium | reverse complement strand
CTCATCGCCGATCAGAATGATCTCGCCTTCGAAATCGTACTGCCGCAGGCCCTTGACGGCCCAGCACCCCGCCTGTCCGGCACCCACGATCACCACCCGCTTGATGTCCTGTGTCATTGCACTCAATCCTTGGGACCTCAATGTAAAGATGTTGCCATCCAGAACAGACAAATTCGCGGCGTGCAAGCCACAATCCGTCGCCCGCGCCGATTTGCCGGTTCAATTCGGGCTATTGAACTGCTCCGTGGTGTTGACGCACGGCATCGGGGTTGCCGGGACTTCGGCACCGAGGAAGTTGCACAGCGGCTCCCAACCCTGGGAAATGTCGTAGGTCAACAACCGCTCCGGCGCGATCGTCCGCCGAACCTCGGCGATATGGCGCTCGAAGACATCCATCGCGTGCGCCCGGTCATCCAGCCGGCCGCCGAAAGTCTGTTCGACAACGAGCTTGAAGGCCATTTCGCCCCTATCGCGGTTCGGACCGGGTTCGCGCTCTGTGTAGGACAGCATGGCAGGATAGATCGTCGCGTGCACGCTTTTGAACCAGCTTTCGGGCGAACGCACCGACAGGATGACTTTGGCGCCGCTGAAATGGCCGGCGAGTTCACGCCAGAAGTGCGCCGATGGCCAATCGACGCTCGCCTTGTAACCGGCAAAGACCTCATCCCAGTTCATGCTCTCGCCGCGCACCGCCGCCTGCCAGAACGGCAGTTGTTCCGGATGATCGCGAAGCTCGAACATGTGGTGGCATGGCGCATAACCCAATTGTTCGAGCGCCAGTTTCAAGGAGTTGGTTCCGGTGCGGCCAAAGCCGGCGCCGATAACTTCCAGTGGCATTGCGCTTTCCCCAAAATCGTTTCTGCACGCCACCATCTGCCGCGCGCAATGCGCTTGCAAGCCCCGACCGCCTTCAATTGCAATCGCCCACCCCTTGTCGTACACCGCGACCACCATGAACGCTCCGCTTCTCACCCTGCAGGACATCAGCCTGACGTTCGGCGGCGATCCGCTGTTGAGCGCAGCCGAGCTGATCCTGCATGCCGGCGAGACGATCTGCCTGATCGGCCGTAACGGCTCGGGCAAGTCGACCCTGCTGAAGATCGCGGCCGGACTGGTCGAGCCGGACGGCGGCAGCCGCTTCATTCAACCGGGCGTCACCGTCAGATACATGCCGCAGGAACCGGATTTCGCCGGCCACGACACTGTCCTGTCCTATGTCCAGGCCGGTCTTGAGCCCGGCGACGACCCGCATCGCGCCCAATACCTCATCGAGCACCTCGATCTCGATGCAAACCAGACCGTGGACAAGATTTCAGGCGGCGAGGGCCGGCGCGCCGCCCTGGCCCGCACCCTCGCGCCACGACCCGACATTCTGCTTCTCGATGAGCCCACCAATCATCTCGATCTGCCGGCCATCGAGTGGCTCGAGGCCGAGTTGCAGGCCTCGAAGTCGGCCATTGTGCTGATCAGCCACGACCGGCGGTTTCTCGAAACCCTGTCGCAGTCGACCGTCTGGCTCGACCGCGGCACGACCCGCAAGCTCGATCGCGGATTCCGGCATTTCGAACAATGGCGCGACGAAATCCTCCATGCCGAAGAACTCGAGCACCACAAGCTCGGCCGCAAGATCGCCATGGAAGAGGACTGGCTGCGCTACGGCGTCACCGCGCGGCGCAAGCGCAACCAGCGGCGCCTCGGACTGCTGCACGAAATGCGCCAGCGCCGCCGCACAGAACGGCCGGTGCGCGCCCAGATGGCAATCACCGCCGGTGCGGCAAAGACCTCCGGCAAACTGGTCATCGAGGCCACCCAGGTGTCGAAGGCCTATGACGGCCGGCCCATCGTCGCCGACTTCTCGATCCGCATCCAGCGCCGCGACCGGATCGGCATCGTCGGCCCGAACGGCGCCGGCAAGACCACACTGATCAACCTGCTCACCGGGGCGCTCGCGCCGGACACCGGCACCGTGAAAATCGGCCAGACCGTGCAGATGGTCACCCTCGATCAGCGCCGCGAAAGCCTCGACCCGAACTGGACCCTGAGCGATGCACTGACCGGAGGCGGGGGCGATACTGTGCTGGTGCGCGGCGAAAAGCGCCATGTCATCGGCTACATGAAGGATTTCCTGTTCACCCCGGAGCAGCGCCGCACGCCGATCTCGCGCCTGTCCGGCGGCGAACGCGGCCGCTTGATGCTCGCCCGCGCCCTTGCCGCCTCAGCCAGCCTCCTGGTCCTCGACGAACCGACCAACGATCTCGATCTGGAGACCCTCGACCTGCTGCAGGAGTATCTGTCCGATTATGACGGAACAATCCTCCTGGTCAGTCACGACCGTGACTTCCTCGACCGCATCGTCTCTTCCACCGTGGTCAGCGACGGCGGTGGCAAATGGACCGAACACCCCGGCGGCTACAGCGATGCCGTCTCGCGTCCGGCCAAGCCGGCGACAGCCAAGACTAAAGCCACAGGCGCGCCCTCACCGCAAACGCAGGCCCCGACCAAAAAATCAAAACTTTCGTTCAAGCAGAAACATGCCCTGGAAAATCTGCCGGGGCAAATAGCCGAACATGAAGCGCGGATTTCGCAACTGACCGATCAACTCGCCGATCCGCAGCTCTACACCCGCGATCCGGAAGGTTTCGCCGAGCTCAGCCGTGCCTTGCAGGACACCCAGCACCAGCTCAAGCAGGCCGAGGACGACTGGCTCGAACTGGAAATGCTCCGCGAGGATCTCGAGCGCACATGAGATTGTGGATCAAGGACCCGGTTACCTGCATGGCCGAAAGCGCCGAACGCGGCCTCGTTATCGAGGATGGCCGGATAGCGGAGCTGGTCGCCAGCGGCAATCAGCCTGCCGCGCCGGTCGATGAGACCTTCGATGCCGGCCGTCTTGTGGTCCTGCCCGGTCTGGTCAACACCCATCATCACTTCTACCAGACGCTGACCCGCGCCCATCCGCAGGCGATCAACAAGGAGCTGTTCCCATGGCTTCAGGCGCTCTATCCCGTGTGGTCGCGCCTGACCCCGCCAGACCTGCGGATCGCCACCCGCCTGGCCCTCACCGAACTGATGATGTCCGGCTGCACCACGACCTCGGACCATCACTACCTGTTTCCCGCCGGTCTCGATGAGGCCATCGACATCCAGGCCGGCGAGGCGGCCGACCTCGGCATGCGGATGACCGTCACCCGCGGTTCCATGAG
The DNA here is from genome assembly GCA_024639035.1 of Alphaproteobacteria bacterium. Taxonomy (GTDB): domain Bacteria; phylum Pseudomonadota; class Alphaproteobacteria; order Rhizobiales; family Aestuariivirgaceae; genus JAHEJE01. The sequence continues at coordinate 4,488 of JAHEJE010000134.1, read as the reverse complement.
CCTTTCGCTCGAGGACGGTGGATTACCACCGGCCAGCGTCGTGCAGGACCACGATACCATCCTCGCCGACTGCGAACGGGTCCTCGCCAGGTATCACCAGCCCGGCGCGGGCGCCATGCTCCAGGTTGCCCTTGCCCCGTGTTCGCCGTTTTCGGTCACCCGCGAGCTGATGGTCGCCACCGCGCAACTGGCCGAGCGCTTCGATTGCCGGCTGCACACCCACCTGGGCGAGACCGAAGATGAAAACGCCTTCTGCCATCACACCTTCGGCTGCCGCCCGCTCGACTATCTCGAGCAGACCGGCTGGCTGAACGACCGCGTGTGGCTGGCCCACGGCATTCATTTCAATGACGAGGAAGTGGCCCGGCTGGCCCGCAACGGCGTCGGTGTGTGCCATTGCCCGACCTCCAACATGGTGCTCGCCTCGGGCCAATGCCGGACCTGCGAGCTCGAACGCCTGGGCGCACCGGTCGGCCTCGGCGTCGACGGTTCTGCATCCAACGATGCCTCCAACCTGATGGAAGGCGTCCGCCACGCCCTGATGATCAACCGCCTCACCTACGGCGCCGAAGCCGTCACCCACCGCGACGTTCTGCGTTGGGCAACCGCCGGCTCGGCACGGTGCCTCGGGCGTGACGACATCGGTGAAATCGCCGCTGGCAAACAAGCCGACCTGGCCTTGTTCGATTTGCAGGAACTGCGTTTTTCCGGCGCCGGCGACCCCCTGGCGGCGCTGGTGCTGTGTGGCGCCCATCGCGCCGACCGGGTCATGATTGCCGGCCGCTGGACGGTCGTCGACGGCCTCCCCGTCAATGTCGATCTGGCTGCCCTGCGCCACAGCCACGGCGAAGCCGCAAGACGTTACCTCTGATACCGTGCCGGCGCGCCCCGGCCTCAGGTCTCCATCGGCATTTCGACGAAGACGATCAGGTGCGAGTTGTCACCCTCCGAACGGTCCGCCAGGGCATATCTCACCCGGCGCTGGACATGCACATCGCCGGTCGAAAATCCGATCTGCCCGGCGATGATCTTTCTCGGGTTGTCATGCACCTGCTGCACGATCTTGTTGAACGGCTGGTTGAAGATCAGCCGCAGCGATGACTTGCCCTCGTCGGTTTCGCTGCGTTTGCTTGGCTGCAGAATTTGCGTCGCAAACGCCGGGTTGTAGGCGGCAATCTTGCGCTCGTGGGTCAGCACCATGACCGGCAGCGGACAGGCGGTGATGATCGCGGCCAGATCGATGCTCCCGGAGCGCATCGACGACAGCGCCATTTCCTGGCGCAGCCGGTGCAGACAGAACGCTCTGAGCGCCGATGTGCGATTGGTCGATTTGTCGAGATCGCCGACAATCTTGAAAATCAATTCGTTGAGGCTTGCGCCATCTGTCTCCGCCAGATCAAGCAATTGATCCCAATAGATATTTTCCAGCCGGATGGCCATCCGCCGACCCCGCCGCTGAACCACGCGCAGGGTTGTTTCGGTCAACGTGGCAGCCTGGTTTGCCCGCCGCCGACTGGCCGCAAAATCCGATTCGGAACCTGCCCTATCGTTCATACTGGCAACTCTACCCGATGAGTTTGGCGAAGATTGTTCGCACAACGCGTTATGGTTACCAAAGAATCAACGAAACGCATAACATATTATGAGAATTAACCGTAACAATCCCCCTCCACCATCTGGCAAAGTGACGTACCGTCTGGCATTTTCCAGTTTAATCAAATTTTAAGATTCCGATTCAATTGCACTTTGCCCGACCCACCGGGCCGCAGGGAGTAGAAGAAAATGACCGAGCGTTCAGACATGGAAATCACCGTCGCCGAAGAAACTTCTGAGGCAAGCCTCCAGGATGACAGCCTCGTCCAATTGGCCCAGACCGATACGGCCGCAGAGGATACCGGGGAAAAGACGGAAGAAGAAAAGAACGCCGAGGCCGCCGAAAAGCCTGAGGCCGAGCAGAACGCTGCCAAGGCCGACATCCCGATCGAAAAGATCGAACAGTTCGACACCGCGGCCGTCAAGCAGACCCTGACCGCCACCGAAGGCGTACCCGTCGAGTTGCCCGAAGGCACCGACATTACCGGTCTGTTCCCGTTCAACGACGACCTGATCGTCCAGCTTGGCGACGGCTCCCTCATCTACATCATCGGCGGTGGTGCAAATCCTCCTTCTCTGATCATCGGTCAATTCGAGCTGGCATCGGCCGACCTGAAGGCGGCATTTGAATCCGGTGCCAACGTCATTCCTGCCGCCGGCCCCGACGGTCCTCAGCAGGTTGCCAGCTCCGGCGGCAACTTCGCCCGCGATCCGGGCAATGTCGGCGATCCGTTCGATCCCGTCCCCTTGCTGCCACCGACCGCGTTCGATCGTCAATTCGAGAACCCTCAGCTGTTCGAGGGTCTGTTGGAAGACGACGAAACGCCGCTTGAAATCATCAGCGTCGTGCCGGAGCGCCCGACAGTGCGCGATCCGGGCCTGGCCGATGACGGCATAGACACCGACAATGTCGACATCACCATCAATGCCGGCTCTTCTACTGTCATCGACTTGCGCTTTGGCACCGACCTCAGCGGTATTCAGGTTCTCGGCGCCGATACAAATGCCCAGTTCACCTGGACAATCGTTCCCGGCAACGGCAGCCAAATTATCGAGGGCTCCCTGCCCGGTAACGGCGTCGTGATCCGCCTGGAAATTTCACTCAACGGCGATATTCCCGCCGGCACCCAGGGCTTCGGCGAAATCAAGATCACCCTTCTTGAGGGCTTTCCGCATGCCTTTGCCGAAAACGGCGACAGCCTGGCGACCATCATCAACGTTCCAATCGTAGCGGAAGATGCTGCCGGCAACTTGGACACCGCCGTCACTCAGGTAGACATCCTCGACTCCGTTCCGGTCGCCAATGATGACGAAAACTCCATCGCCAGCGGTCAGTTCGGCCCGGTAACCGGCAATGTGACCGATAATGACGATGCGGGTCCAGACGATGGCACCACAACAGGTGTCGATCCTCAGGTCGTGAGCATCTCCAACGGCTCAACCACGTCCACCGTGGGCAGCTCTGCCGTGACCATCTCTGGCGACTACGGCCAACTCACCATCAATCCCGATGGCAGCTACAGCTATACCCGCGATCCGAATACACCAGGTGGCGTTGAGGACGTCTTTACCTACGCACTGCGCGACGGCGACGGAGACATCGACACAGCCACATTGACCATCGACATTGGCGACGCCCCACCGACCATCGAGGGCCTGACACCGGAAGGCCAGGGAAGCGACGTAGTTGTCGATGAAGACGATCTGCCCGGCGGTCGTGACACCACTCCAGAGAGCACCACGCAGCAGAACACTTTCACGATTGACTCGCCCGACGGTGTCGCCAGCCTGACTATCGGCGGCGTTGAAGTGATCTCAAATGGTGTGTTCACTGCGACCTCCTTCACCACTCCTCTCGGCAACACCCTGTCGATCATCAGCTACAATGCCGCAACTGGCGTCATCACCTACGCCTACACGCTTGAAGGCAACGAAAACCATCCCGATGCGTCCGGCCAGAACAGCCTGACCGAAGACTTCGCCGTCATCCTGACCGACCTGGACGGCGACAGCGCCGATGCTGTGCTCACCGCCGAGGTTGTCGATGACGTGCCCCTGGCGAAAGACGAACCGCTTCAGGATGTCCCCGAAGACACCACGATCAACGGCGTGCTTGATTTCCTCGAAGGCGCCGACGGCGCAACCGTAACCCACATCAACGGCATCAAGCTGGTTTTTGGTGCCAGCGGGTTTTCACAGACAATCGACATTGGCGACGGCACCATCAGGGTCAAGGCCGATGGCACTTATGAATTCATGGCCGATCCGGTTGTAGTTGGAATCGGCAGCGCCTCCGCAAACTACACCGTCACCGATGGTGACAATGACGTCTCCGTAGCCGACATTGAATTCAGAATTACAGATCTCAACACCCCCACAGCCGGTCAGGCCAGCGCTGCCGTCGATGACGACGGCCTGCGGGGCGGCAATTCGGCCAGCACGATTGGCGATCTTGATGCTGATATTGGCGACAGCGGCGCCGGCCTCGGCGACGAAACCGTATTCGTCGGCGTGCTTGGTGGCTCGGTCGGCGCAGACGGCGCCGGCGCCAACGGCTTTTCCTTCGATCCGGCGCTGAACGGCGCGACCGCCATGGTCGGCACCGAAATGGTGACCTACAGCCTCGTTGGCGATGTGCTCACCGCCACCGGTCCGCGCGGCATCCTGTTCACCGTCGAGATTACTGACCCGGCGACTGGCGCTTTCCAGGTCACCTTGGTAGACAACGTGCTCAATGCCGGCGGCCCAAATGACGAAGAGATCGACGCAGTCGTAAACATCGCCTATCTCATCACCGACGCCGACTTCTCGGTGGCGACTGGCAGTATGCTCACCATCACCTTCGACGACGATGCTCCCTCACTTGGTACGGTGACCGGTGTTGCGGCTGATGCG